>CAYRXO010000114.1:0-11875 GCA_964428215.1 uncultured Candidatus Accumulibacter sp.
CGAAGAACTACGGGGCGGATATTTCAACACTCATCCGCATGATCGAGTCGGGTGAGCTTTGAGCGTTCTACAACACACTTTTACGAATACCCAATTTTTTCAATTCACTTCTCATGCCCGAAAAAAATCAGACCAAACGTTTCCTCTTTCGTGCCGGTCCGCGAATCGCCGAAGAAATTCTCGATCTGGTCGGCCAGACGCCGCAAAGCGCTGAAATCCGGCTCGCCAATCCGGAAAACCGCCTACGGGAGATCAGCCGAGCCGCTGCACGCCGGGCGGCCGTGACTGCGGGAGGATTGACTCTACCCCCCGGGCCGCTCGGTTGGCTCACTCTGCTGCCGGAATTACGCGGTCTGTGGTCATTGCAGACGCAACTGGTCGCCGACATCGCTGCCTGTTATGGCAAAAGTCATAAACTCGGTCGCGCCGAGATGATTTACTGTCTTTTCCGGCACACCGACGCGCAAACCATCCGTGGCCAACTGACACAACTCGGCCGTCGCGAGATCGTCGAACGTACGGCGCAACCTGATTTGCCGGCTTTGGCATTGAAAATCGGCTTGCACATTTCCCAACGCTTGCTTGGCAAAGGCTTATCGCGTTTCGTACCGGTGTTCGGTGCACTGGGAGCCGGCGCGTACGCTTATTTCGATACCAGCCAGGTTGCCAATACCGCCTGCGAATTTTTCCGGGATGTGATCGATATCGAAGGGGAACAGCTGTCCCCTGACGATGTCCACCCTCAGCGACGTTTCGGCCCTGGCGGGTAGCAACGGCGGGAAAACGCGGATCCATTTGATTTATAGAATTCAGGAAGGAAACCAATTGCTTAGAATGCTCATTGGTTGCAGGATTCGAATCGCTCAACGTTTCCCCTGGGAAATTGTGCTCCTATCGTCACAAAGACGATAACTGATGAAGGGCTTGATGATCTGTCATGAAATTCGAATTGGCTGCGCGGGATGAAGCGCATGGCGCAAGACCAGCGAAACATATCCAATCGATAGGCGCGCGGGCGCGCAGCACGCATTGCCGCACTCCATCTGCGCAGCCATTTACTCAGCGATTTCTGAACGACCATTCCGGATTTCCCCATTTTCCCCCGGATACGCTCACTCTTCCCGCTCCGGGGAAATCGAATCAAGGCAAGGAGCGCCAATAACCGATGCTGAAAGCCACGCGCAGACATCTGGAAGACTGGGCAAACCCACGCACGGTCGTCGTGTTGACCGTGCTGCTGATCACTGCTCTGTGGATCATCGTCTTCGTCTCGGCAAGCACTTCCCGGCAACAGCATCTCGATCTGGCCGGCGACGCGCTGCAGCGTTCGATTCATGCCGTCGAAACCCAGACACGGCAACAATTGCAACTCGTCGAGACACTGCTTGGGGCCTGCGAGCACTGGCTGAGCGAAAACCCGGATCGCGATCCAGGACACGACCCCGGTTTCAAACGCCTTGTCGACAGTTTGCGCGCCAAAACCGGCGGCTCGGTACATCTGCGGCTGTTGGGCGTCGACGGTACGCTCATCGATAGCCTGGAACAGAAAACCACCCTCGCCAGTGCAACAGAACGTCAATTGCTCCAGAAAATCAGTCAGACCAGTGGCCTGACGATCGCGACGCCTTTCAGTTTTGCCCATTCCGGCTTGCCCGGCCTGCCCGTCGCGATCCGATTGACGAACGATACGCACCGACTGATCGGTCTGCTTGCCGTACTTGATTTGCCATCGCTGAGCAGCACGTATGAGCGGCAACGCAGCAAGCCGCTTGGCCAGATCATGCTGCTCAAACGCGACGGCACCGTGTTGATGCACGCGCCTGAACAGGCCAGCTTGTATGGGAAACGTCTCGAGCTCGACCACTTGCTCGAAAACCCGGCGGGAAAAGCCGGCCATGGCGTCATCGTGCTCGAACAGGCCTTGATCGATACCGGCGACGAACGTGGCAGCGAACTGGCCGCATATGCCTTGCTTGCCAAATACCCGCTGCTGATTGTCGTTTCCCAAGCCAGCGATGAAGCTCTGGCGCCGTGGTTGCGGCAAACCCTGTGGATTATGCTCCTGGCGCTGGTAATGACGGTTCCGATGACGGTCGTTGCCTATCGCTCATTGCGTCTGATCCATACCCTGGCCGCACAACACGCGCACCTCACCCACTTGACGACCAGCGATCGACTGACCGGCGTCAGCAGCCGTCAGCATTTCGTCGAACAATTGGCCGAACGACTCGAAGATCTCCGCCCCGACGAGCCGGTACTGACCCTGCTGCTGTTCGACATCGACTTTTTCAAGCGGCTGAACGACGGCTATGGACACACCGTTGGAGATCAGGTACTGATTTCGTTCGCCAAAGCGGCGAAAAGCTGTCTGCGCGATCACGACTTGCTCGGTCGGGTCGGCGCCGGGGAATTCGCCATCCTCCTGCCACAAACCCCGGTCGCCAAAGCATTGCTCGCCGCCGAACGTATCCGCAGGAATGTGGCTGAAATTGCCATCGAATCAGCCGATGGCATGGTGCGTTTCACCAGCAGTGTCGGCATTGCCGAGGCAACGACGGATGATGTCTCGACCGAGGATCTGCTCAAACGCGCCGGTCGCGCCTTACAGCAGGCGAAAGCCAAGGGACATGACCGGGTGGAAGTGTTCAACCCGGCCTGACATCCTGACCACCGCCTGTCTGCTGTTCTGCACTGCTGTGACGATTCGCCTACCGGCTAGCGCCCCTGCCACACCGGCTGACGCTTGCCGATGAACGCATCGATTCCCTCGCCGGCATCCTCGGTCATCATGTTGCAGGCCATCACTTCGGCAGCGTATTGATACGCCGCGTCGAGTCCCATTTCGAGCTGCTTGTAGAACATCTGCTTGCCCATGCCGATGGCCACTGACGATTTGCCGATGATCGACTGCGCCAGTTGGTCGATCTCGGCGTCGAGTTGCTCGGCGCTGACCACTCGATTGACCAGTCCATGCCGCAGCGCCGTCGGCGCGTCGATGAAATCGCCGGTCAACAGCATCTCGAGCGCTTCCTTGCGTCCGAGATTACGCGACAGACCGACGCCCGGCGTGGCGCAGAAGAGGCCGACGTTGATCCCGGAAGTGGCGAAACGGGCCTGTTCAGCGGCCACCGCCAGGTCGCACATCGACACGAGCTGACAGCCGGCGGCGGTGGCAATGGCATGCACGCGAGCAATCACCGGTTGCGGCATTTCGGTCAGCGTCATCATCATGCGGCCGCAACGCTTAAACAGATCCTGCATGAACGCCTTGTTGTGGTTGGCGCGCATTTCCTTGAGATCGTGGCCGGCACAAAACGCCTTGCCAGCACCGGCAATGACCACCACGCGCACCTGCGAATCGCCAGCGATGGCGTCGAGTTGCGTCTGCAGCGCGCCGATCATCGCTCGCGACAGCGAGTTGAATTGCTGCGGACGATTGAGCGTCAGGGTAGCGACGCCGCCGTTATCACGGCGTAATACGTACGATTCGTCAGACGCGGTTTGAGTACTGCTCATCGGAATTCTCTCCTGGACAAAAATGCTGATCGGCAGCGCCGGCCGGGGGATCGCACCGCGGCCGGCACAGGCCTGAAATGATGGCGGTCGCTATTCGATCGCCGTCGTCGACTTGGCCTGTTCGCGCAAGACGTATTTCTGGATTTTGCCGGTCGAAGTCTTCGGCAGAACGCACATCACCACCCGCTTGGGAACCTTGAAGCGGGCCATGTTCTGCCGGCAGAAGTCGATGATTTCCTGTTCGGTGACACTGGCGCCTTCGCGCAGTTCGAGGAAGGCGCACGGCACTTCACCCCAGGTCGGGTCGGGTGTGGCAACGACGGCCGCAGCGATCACCGCCGGGTGTTTGTAGAGCACATCCTCGACTTCGATCGACGAGATGTTTTCGCCGCCGGAAATGATCACGTCCTTCGAACGATCCTTGATCTTGACGTAGCCGTCCGGATGCATCACCGCCAGATCGCCGGTGTGGTACCAGCCGCCGGCAAAAGATTCCTCGCTGGCCTTCGGATTCTTCAGATAGCCCTTCATCGTCAGATTGCCGCGGAACATGATTTCGCCCATCGTTTCACCATCCCAGGGCACCTCTTCCATCGTCGCCGGGTCACGCACGCTGATGCCTTCCTGGGCATGGTAGCGGACGCCCTGGCGGCCGTTGAGATCGACCTGCTCCGCCAGCGGCAGGCTCGCCCAGTGCTCGTGCTTGGCGCAAACGGCCGCCGGCCCGTAGGTTTCGGTCAGGCCATACACATGCGTCAGATCAACACCGATGTTGGCCATCGCCTCGATGACGGCCGCCGGTGGCGGCGCGGCGGCGATCAGCCCGGCCACTTTCTGGGTGATGCCTGCACGCAAGGCCGCCGGGGCGTTGGCCATCAGGCTATGCACGATCGGCGCGCCGCAATAGTGGGTGACGCCATGGTCGCGAATGGCCTCGAAAATCAGTTTGGGATCGACACGGCGCAGGCAGACGTTGGTACCGGCGTTGGCAGCTATGGTCCATACGAAACACCAGCCGTTGCAATGGAACATCGGCAGCGTCCACAGGTAGGTCGAATGCGGCCGCATTCCCCAACTAACGATATTGCTCATCGAATTGAGGTACGCGCCGCGGTGGTGATAGACGACCCCTTTCGGGTTGCCTGTCGTTCCCGAGGTGTAGTTCAGCGAGATGGCGTTCCATTCGTCGTCCGGCCCACGCCAGGTAAAATCCGGGCTGCCAGCAGCGACGAAGGCTTCGTACTCGAGCGTGCCGACCCGTTCGCCGGGACCGCTGTATTCCGGATCGTCGACGTCGATGACGACGATCGGCCGCGATAACAGCGCCAGTGCCTTTTTGACGGTCGGTGAATATTCGCGATCGGCGATCAGAATCCTGGCTTCGCCATGCTCGAGCATGAAGGCGATCGTCTCGGCATCGAGACGGGTATTCAGGGTGTTCAACACCGCACCGAGCACCGGCACGCCGAAGTGGCACTCGATCATCTCGGGCGTATTGTTGAGCATTGCGGCGACGGTATCGCCTTCGCCAATGCCGTGATCGGCGAGAGCCGACGCCAGGCGGCGCACGCGGGTGTAGGTTTCCAGCCAGGTGTATCGACGCTGTCCGTGGATCACCGCCGTCCGTTGCGGATAGATATAGGCTGTGCGCTCGATGAAGGTCAGCGGGGATAGCGGCGTGTAATTGGCAGCGTTCTTGTCGAGCCCCTGTTGATAGATGTTCTGCATTCCCTGAATCCTCCTTGGTCGTCGGGTGAATTAGCGGTCTGTCACAGCCTGCGCAAGGCAGCCATTCAGCCTGCCATGTTTTTCCGCATCGTTCAACCATTGTGCAAATTGTTGTGCCAGTGTGTCGCTGGCAGCGACCAGCGCAAAAACCCAGTCTGACGCATCGGCCGATGGCGTCTCCGGGTGAATGCCAGGGGAAAATCGCGCAGACGGCGACAGCGATGGACGCGATCGAGCAGCAACTGACCGACAGGACGATCACTCCCGCCAGATGGGCGAGATTGCGTCAAAACCCGTCGTCCCGACCAGAGCAAAGGCCACACTCGCTCACTTCTCACCCAGCCAATTGCCCTCATCATTCGCAGGCGACGATTGCCTCGCCAGCGCTCGGCGGCTGATCGGCCGCTCTGCTACACCAGCTGCCGCGCCGGCTCGTCTGCCGGCAACGAGGCTTCGTCAACCGCCTTGATGCGCAACTTGATGCCGATCCGCCGCCAGCGCATCGCTTCTTCCTCCAGCGCTGCCGCGGTCATCGGATTGGCTTCGAGCCAATCGTGCGGCAAATCGATCTGGAAGCCGACCGGCGATTCCCGAACCTGCAGATTCGGCCAGGGCTGATACTCGCGAGAACGTTGCAGCAGCACCGCCAGCCGCAGACAGAAGACCAGACGCCAGTTCGGATCGCCCGCCGGCATCGACGCCAGTTTTTGCAGCTTGCCGCGCTGTCCGAGAACGAGCAGCGCCAGCCGTGCCTGATCGCGCTTGGAAAAACCTGGCATGTCGGCGTGCGTCAGGATATAGGACCCGTGCTTGTGCGACTCGGAGTGCGCCACCGATTCGCCGATTTCGTGCAGCGACGTCGCCCAGCGCAGAAAATGGACGTCGTTTTCGTTTTCGGGCGCATCGAGCTTGATCATCTGGCCGAGCAGGGTCAGTGCGCTGCGTTCGACGCGCATGATCTGGTCCTTGTCGGTCTGGTAGCGGCGGTTGAAGTCGATCACCGTCTGGTCGCGCGTGTCATGGTGCTCGAAGCGTCCGAGCAGGTCGTAGAGCACCCCCAGCGGCAACGCGCCGTCGGAATACGTCATGTGTTCGATCGCCAGTTCCGAAAAAATGGCGCACATGATCGCCACGACGCCGGGCAGGATCGCCACCCGGTCGCTGCGCATTCCTTCCAGGCCCAGCGCTTCCGCCGAACCAGCCATCACCAGCAATTGACGCAGCTTACCGAGTCCTTCCCGACTGATGCCGCTGACGCCTGCGGGGTTCAGCGCGTTAGCGTCGAGGATGTCGGCGATCTCCTGCGCCGAACCCGACGAACCAACGGCTTCGTGCCAACCTAGTCGCTGGTACTCGGTGGCGATGGCTTCGATTTCCCGCGCCGCCGCCACCTCGGCGGCGTACAGCCGTTTTTTGTCGACCCGTCCTTCCGGAAAGAAGCGCTGCCGATAGCTGATGCAGCCCATGAACAGCGATTCCAGGAGTAGCGGCACGGTATTCTCACCGATGATGAATTCGGTCGATCCGCCGCCGATATCGACCACCAGCCGGCGATGTTCGGCCACCGGCAAGGCATTCGACGCACCGATGAAGATCAAACGCGCCTCCTCGCGACCGCCGATCACTTCGATCGGAAAACCGAGCGCCGCTTCGGCCAGCGGCAACACCAGATGCGAGTTGCGCGCGACGCGCATCGCATCGGTAGTCACCGCACGCACCGTCTCCGGCGCAAAACCCTGTAAACGGTGGCCAAAACGCCGCAGCGCTTCGATGGCGCGCTGCTGCGAAGCGTGATCGAGCAGTTTTTCCCGGGTCAGACCTGAGCCGAGCCGCACGGGCTCCTTGAGCGTCTCGAGCGGATGGATGCGATTACCGACGATCCGCCCGATCTGCAGGCGAAAACTGTTGGAGCCGAGGTCGACACCGGCAATCAATTCGTAGCTCATCGACGAAAACTGAGAAATGGAAAAGGAGGGAGGCGGAGGAGGTTCGTTCGGCAACGGAAATTTTAACATTCCGCAGGTCCGGCATCGCTCTGTAATTGCGCTGCAATCAGCACCTGCCCGCAGTCGCGCAAAAATACTCCAGCCGACTGACAAGCGGACATTTGAAGCCTGTAATATGCATGCCGTCGAATCGACGCCAGACCGATCCTTTAATTCTGATGGAATAGACCGATGACCACCGTGACCCCGACTACCGAGACGACCCCCCTGCATTCGCCGAGCGGCTTTCCTGCGGACTACTTCCAGAATCGCGAAATGGGCTTGCTGGGCTTCAATAAAAGAGTTTTATACCAGGCAAAAAATCCGCGCACACCGTTGCTCGAACGCCTGCGCTTCCTGTGCATCGTCAGCAGCAACCTCGACGAATTTTTCGAAATCCGCGTCGCCGGCATCAAGGAACAGCTCAAGCTCGGTTCCGTGGCCATCACCACCGACGGCAAGACCGCCCGCGAAGTGTATCAACTGGTCTGCGACGAAGCACACGCGCTGGTCAAGGAACAGTATTCGCTGCTCAATGACGAAATCCTGCCGGGATTGGCCAAGGAAGGCATCCATTTCGACAAGCGCCTCGACTGGAATCCGGCACAGCGCGAATGGATTCGCGACTTCTTTTTCCGCGAAGTGATGCCGGTGATCACGCCGATCGGTCTCGACCCCTCGCACCCTTTCCCGCGCGTGCTCAACAAGAGCCTCAATTTCGCCGTCGAACTCGAAGGCCGTGATGCGTTCGGCCGCAGTTCCGGTGCGGCGATCGTGCAGGCGCCGCGCGTTCTGCCGCGCGTGATCCGCCTGCCGCGCGAACTCGGCAGCAGCGAGTACACCTTCGTCTTCCTGTCGTCGATCCTGCATGAATTCGTCCATGAACTGTTCGCCGGCATGACGGTGCTCGGCTGCTACCAGTTCCGCGTCACGCGCAACAGCGACCTGTTCGTCGACGAAGAAGAAGTCAAGAATCTGCGCACCAAGATTCAGGGCGAACTGCCGCAACGCAACTTCGGCGACGCAGTGCGTCTGGAAGTCGCCGACAACTGCTCGGATGCGATGGTCGAATTCCTGCTCGGCCAATTCAACCTCAGCGAAAGCGATCTCTACCGTGTCGCCGGCCCGGTCAACCTGGCGCGTCTGATGCAGGTTCCAGACTGGGTATTGCGCAACGATCTGAAATTCCAGCCATTCAACCCGGGCCTGCCGAAAGCGCTGCACAAATGTCACAGCGTTTTCGATGCCATCCGCGGCGGCGACATCCTGCTGCATCACCCGTATCAGAGCTTCACCCCGGTAATCGACCTGCTCGAGCAATCGGCCGTCGACCCGCAGGTCGTCGCGATCAAGATGACTGTTTACCGGACCGGCACCGATTCGGTGCTGATGCAGTCCCTGCTGCGCGCGGCGCAGAACGGCAAGGAAGTCACCGTCGTCGTCGAACTGATGGCCCGCTTCGACGAGGAAGCGAACATCGGCTGGGCCACCCGCCTCGAAGAAGTCGGCGCGCACGTCGTTTATGGCGTTGTCGGCTACAAGACGCACGCCAAAATGTTGATGATCGTCCGCCGCGAAGAAGGCAAATCCGGCAGCATCCTGCGCCGCTACGTGCATCTCGGCACCGGCAACTACCATCCGAAGACGGCACGCATTTATTCCGACTTCGGGCTGTTGACCTGCAATGAAGACATCGGCAACGACACCAACGAAGTCTTCAAACAGCTTACCGGCCTGGGACGCGCACAAACGCTGACCTATCTCTGGCAGGCGCCGTTCTCGCTGCAAGCCAACGTCGTCGCCGGCATCCGCGCCGAAGCCGAGGCCGCCCGTGCCGGCAAGCGTTCACGGATCATCGCCAAGATGAATTCACTGCTCGAACCGGAAACGATTGCCGCGCTCTACGACGCTTCAAAAGCTGGCGTCAAGATCGACATGATCGTCCGCGGTGTCTGCGGCCTGCGCGCCGGAGTCAAGGATCTTTCGGAAAACATCACCGTCCGTTCGGTCATCGGCCGCCAACTCGAGCACCACCGGGTGTTCTACTTCTACGCCGGCGGCGAAGAAAAAGTCTATCTCTCCAGCGCCGACTGGATGGAGCGCAACTTCTTCCGTCGCATCGAACTGGCCTTCCCGGTTCTCGACCGCAAACTGAAACGGCGGGTGATCGCCGAAGGACTGCAGATCTACCTCAACGACAACCAGCAAGCCTGGGAACTGAACCCCGACGGCAGCTACCACCTGCGCCGCGGTTCGCGCACCAGCCCGCACTCGGCACAAGCGGAACTGATCGAACAGCTCAAGGCGTAAGCCGCTTGCCGGTCGGCGAGTCCGGCTCACCGACCGGCCTCGCCAACACGTATTTCTGAGGTTCCCTGTCCTGCCAGATCGGAGCGAGACAGTTCATGCCACTCTGGCAAGTCGCCCCGATGCCATGCCTTACTGCTCGTAGTTCGTTCCCATCGCAACACATTACCTCGCGGAAAGTGTTGCACTTCATATTTGAGGCCGCCCCCGTATAGGAATAGCTTCTCGACCGTCAATGGTCACAACAACATTCATAACGTGTCTCTTTCACGCTCTTGTCAGGGGCCACGCCAGCCGGGCAAGAGAAACCCGGTTTTCCTCCCGTCGGAGTAGGCGCGGCAAAAATCGGTCAGGCCGTGTGTTCCTCCCTGCGGGCTACCGCCAAGCGCAAGCCAGCGGCAGACAGGACGGCCAGCAAGGTTTCAAGGGTGGGATTTCCCTTGTTGGAAAGGGCGCGGTAAAGGCTCTCACGGCGTAGGCCGGCACGCTCCGCGACTTCCTCCATGCCTTGGGCTTGGGCGACATGACGCAGGGCGCGCAGAAGCGCTTGGCGTCCACCGGGTTCGTCGGCTTCTGCCAGTGCTGCGGCCAGATATTCATCGAAGCTATCTGGAAGGCTATCACCGAGGCTACGCGGACAGCATGGCCGCGGGCCACTTACTCAATCGTATGGGTGATCGGCGCTAGCCCATCGCGGACGTTGCGTCCGAATTCATCTTGCCGTTTCCAGGACAGCCCAACCGAGTCCGAAAGAAGTCTTGCTGCCCAAGTGGAGCCACTCGGCCAATCCGAACAGAGTAGTCAGCTCCGGCGACATGGCAGGCAGGATTAGCCAGCCGATCAGCCCTCCGTGATCCATCACTTTGCCGCCTGCGTAACGCTTGAGCGGCATCCAGGAAACCTGAGTCCGTCCTGGCGGCAAGGCGCCTGCCTCATCCCGGAGAAGGCGGGCGGTCTGGGGCGGCAGGGGTGGAACATCGCCAGCGAGTTCAGCGAGCATTTTCAGACGCCCGAGCATACGGGCGGCCAGCAAGCCCGTATCCGGAGCCTGGCGCAGGATGTCGTTGTCCGCCTTGAGGCGCAGAGGAGAGCGCATCACGAACAAATTACCGGGCCGGGGCTGACGACAAAGATCCGCCAGACTGGTGGGCAGAAGAGCCCGAACATTCCAGCCCGCTCCAGGACTCCACACTTGCACATTACCGGCGGCGTTACGGGATTCGATGGATTCAATCGCGAACCGGAAGCGCTCCCGGGTAACGCCGTTGACGCCCAGTTGGGCCAGTGCCTCGCAACAAGCCGCCGCGTGGCGGGCTGCCGGTCCGATGAGAACGAGTTCAAAAGCGAATTCCTGACCGGGTTGCCAGGGGCCGCAGGAAGAGTATAGCGGGCGAAGGATGTAGGGACGCACATCCTGACTGTCGTCGTGCTTACCGTAGAGATCTTGATACAGAGAGGGCCAGTGGGCATGGAGCATGAGACCAAAGCCCCCATGCAGGTCGGACCAGGGATTGCGGAGCAGCATGACATCCAGTGAACGGGCGCGGAAACTCAGGATCAGGGGATCAAGTGCCGGACAGGGGTTGGCGAACACGGCAGGCATCCAGGCTGGCAGGAAACCGAATTCTGACACAGGCAGATCATGGGGGCTATCGCCGACCTTCCGCAAGGATTCGGCGCCTACAGCCGGCAAGGGTAAGACTTCGAGACTCAGATGACGGTATCGCTGGACATACCACTCTCGAAACGAGGAGGAACGCGTGAAGCAGGTGAAATTTTCCACGCTGTGAGCAGCATTTCTCCGGCACAGATTAAAGGGCGTACGGTCAGCCGGAAAACTTCGTGAGAACCAGCGTTCGCCCCCCAGGTATCGATTGAACGTCGAACATGCCGCCAAGCTTGCCACTGCAGCACGAGCCGGAGCACAGATGTCAGAATGCAACCAATAAATTTCAAGGGAAAAAAACATGACCACCTGGTTCGTCACCCGCCATCCCGGCGCCGTCGAATGGGCTGCTCGCCGCGATCTCGTGGTAGACCGTCTTGTCAGCCATCTGAACACCGATGACGTAGAAGAGGGAGACGAAGTGATCGGCACCTTACCGATCAATCTCGCGGCCGAAGTCTGCGCCCGGGGAGGCAGTTATCTGCACCTGTCGCTGCGAGTACCGGAAACCCTGCGGGGACAAGAACTGTCTGCCGACCAACTGGATGCCTGCGGCGCCCGAATCGAGCGCTACGACGTGCGGCGCCTGGGGCTGGACAGCATCGTGCTGGTCTAGCCGCCTGTCGGACTTGACCAGGTCGGCTGCAAAATGTGGGTAAACGGCTCATTTTTC
>CAYRXO010000115.1:0-11657 GCA_964428215.1 uncultured Candidatus Accumulibacter sp.
TGAGCCGTTTACCCACATTTTGCAGCCGACCTAGTCAAGTCCGACAGGCGGCTAGAGTATGCAACTTGCGGCAATTATCGACGATTTAACGGCTTCCTGCAGCTTCACCTTCGCCAGCACTCCCCAGCGTCCCCTGTTCCAGGCCGAGTTCCTGGATCTTGCGCGTAATCGTGTTACGGCCAATACCCAGTGCTTGCGCCGCTTCGATGCGTCGTCCGCCGGTGTGCAGCAATGCCCGGTTGATCAGCACACGTTCGAAAGCATGCAACAGGTTTTCATGCACCTGACCGGGATGGCTGAGCAACGCCCGGTCAACCGCGGCGGCCAGAACGCTCTGCCAGTCGCCAGCCGACGATGACGAAGGCGCTTCGCGCAGCTCGGGCGGCAGGTCGGCAACATCGACCAGTTGCCCGGGTGCCATCACCGTCAACCAGTGACAGATGTTTTCCAACTGGCGGACGTTGCCGGTCAAATCGACCGCACACAAGCGCTGCAGCGCCGCTTCGGACAAACGTTTCGTCTCGACGCCGAGTTCGACCGCATTTTTCTGCAAAAAGTGCCGTGCCAGCAGCGGAATGTCTTCCCGTCGCTCACGCAGGCTGGGCAGACGCACGCGAATGACGTTCAAGCGATGGAAGAGATCTTCGCGAAACAGTCTTTGGCGGACGCGCGCTTCGAGGTTCTGATGCGTCGCGGCGATGATCCGTACCCGGGTCTTCAACGGTGAATGTCCACCAACGCGGTAATAATGACCGTCCGAGAGGACGCGCAGCAGTCGCGTCTGCATTTCCGGCGGCATGTCGCCGATCTCGTCCAGAAACAGCGTGCCACCTTCGGCCTGTTCGAAACGGCCTTGCCGCTGGCTGGCGGCGCCGGTAAAAGCGCCGCGCTCGTGGCCGAAGAGTTCCGACTCCAGCAGGTCGCGCGGGATTGCCGCCGTGTTGATGGCGATGAACGGCTGACCGGCGCGCGAACTGTGCCGATGCACGGCGCGTGCGACCAGCTCCTTCCCGGACCCCGATTCGCCGGTAATCAGCACCGTCGCGCTCGACTGGCTGAGCCGACCGATGGCGCGGAAGACTTCCTGCATCGCCGGTGCCTGCCCAAGGATTTCCGGCGTCAGACTGACCTCGCTTGGCGCACCATCCTGGTGCATGCTTTCGGCAATCGCGCGCCGAATCAGTTCCAGCGCCTGATCGACATCGAACGGTTTCGGCAGGTATTCGAAAGCACCGCCCTGGAACGCTGAAACGGCGCTTTCCAGGTCGGAATAGGCCGTCATGATGATCACCGGCAGCGTCGGAAAGCGACTTTTGAACAGCTGCAACAGTTCCAGACCCGACGGACCGGGCATGCGGATGTCGGTCAGCAGCACCTGCGGCGGTTTGGCACCGGCGTCGAGTTGTGCCAGGGCTTCAGTCGCCGAAGCGAAGCTCTGAAAGGGAATTTTTTCGCGGGCCAGCGTTTTTTCAATCACCCAGCGAATTGATTTGTCGTCGTCGACGATCCAGACCGGTTGCATGCTGTTCTCGGGAAGCGTGGCGGACACCTTGTCGAGCAAGGATCATGCCACAGACTAAGCTAATGGCAAACGAACCGTGAAACAGGTTTCGCCAGGCCGGCTGTCGCAATCGATGGTCCCCTGATGTTGCTGGACAAAGCTTTGCGCCAGAGTCAGTCCCAAGCCGCTGCCGCCGTCGTGGCCGGAAACAAGAGGATAAAACATCCGTTCGCGGATGTCGTCGGCAACACCCGGACCATCGTCGATCACCTGCACCTGCAATGCCAGACGGTGGCGGCGCTTGCACAGGGTCACCTGTCGACTGACGCGCGTACGCAGAACGATGCGTCCACACCCGGCGAAACGACCGCCGTCCTGAGCAGCGATCGCCTGCGCCGCGTTGCGGGCGATGTTCAGAAAAACCTGGATCAGTTGTTCGCGGTCACCGATCAACTCGGGCAGGCTGGTGTCGTAGTCACGCTGGACGGTGAGCAGGGTCGGAAACTCGGCGGTCAACAGGCTGCGCACCCGTTCGAGAATTTCGTGGATATTGACCGGCCCCGGCTGCATCGGACGATGCGGTGACAACAGCCGGCGCATCAAATCCTGCAGCCGATCGGCCTCCTTGATGATCACCTGCGTGTATTCGCGCAGACCGGGATTGTTCAGCTCGTGCTCGAGCAGCTGCGCGGCGCCGCGGATGCCGCCGAGCGGATTCTTGATTTCATGCACCAGATTGCGAATCAGTTCGCGGCTGGCGAGTTGCTGCTCGACCAGCCGTTCTTCGCGGCTGGCACGCAGCTGTTGATCGATCGGCCACAACTCGACCAGCAGACGGGCGGCCGGATTCTCGATCGGATTGACCGCGCAATTGAGCGGCAGCAGATCGCCATTGGCCAGACGCAATTCGATGCCCTGCCCGGAATAGCCCCAACCGTGTTTCAGCGCACTGTCGAACGCTGCCAGCAACGGCGGCGGACAAGTCATCACGCCATTCAGCGGACAGCCGGCAAAAACCCGCTGGCTGATCGCCAACAGATTTTCGGCCGCCGGGTTGATGTAGCGCATGATCAACGATTCGTCGAGCAGCACCACCGCCGAGGACAGCAGGTCCAGTCCGCCAAAGGGTTGATCGCCGTCGGAAAGCATCGTCTTCGCGCGCCGTGCTCGCCCTGATTGGCTAACGGTCAGCGCAAGGTGGCAATCTCTTTGGCAATCGCTTCGACGTTACGCTGGTGCAGGGCCAACTTGTTCTTGTATTGTTGAATGCGCTCCTCCACCTTGCCGCCACTGATCGTGCCGCCCTGCATCCTTTCACTGGGGAGGACGAGGCTTTCCTGTTCAGCGAGTTCCTTGCGCGCCTGTTCGACGTTTTTCTGTTCCGCCGTCAGCTCATTTTCGAGTATGCGTCGGCGATCTCCGTCACGCGATTTTTGCGTCTGGTCGTCGACTTTCGGGAAAGTGGTCGGTGAAGCCGCCGATTTGGCCGGCGCACCGGCCGCGGGTCGGGGCGCCGATTTGGTTACCGGAGCGACATTGACCGGATCGAGCAGCAGCTTGTGGCAGTTTCTATTCGGCACATTCGAGTAGGTCACCCGGCCATCGGAGTCGGCACATTTGTAAATGTCCTGCGCCGATACGGAGAGTAAGGGCAGGGAAAGCAGGGCCGACAAGAAAACTCGATCACGCCACTTCATGGTAAGTGTTTTCCTTTTGCGCAGCCAGCCAGTCGACAAATCCTTCACGCGCTTTGCCTTGGGACAAGCTGGCAGGTCAAGGATCAAACCAGTAGATATTAACGCGTCACCAAGCATGGCGGTAGACAACGGAAGCATCACATGCATCTTATACAAACGCAGAAAGTTCAGCACAGCAGCCAGCAACAATGATGGCGACGCTGTCAGCCCGTGATTTCCAACTGTCGAGGGCTTGTCCCGACGATCGCGGACAGCGGATGGAAGTCCTTGCGGCCCGTCTCGCCGGCTGCGCGCCGTGCGGCTGGCGCTTCATCCCGTGCGGCCATCAATTCAGCACCTTCTCTGGCCGGGCCACGGATATCTCGTTCAGCCGTCAGCCGGCGAAGCCAAGCGGCGATTCCCCCTGCGTCTCATTGCGGCGTCCTTCAGGCGCGTTGTGAGCGCAAGGCGAGCGGATTGAAGCCGGTGACCAGCGCCGTACCGAGCAGGACGAAAGCGGCGCCAACGAAAGTCGTGCCCGTCACCGCCTCCTGCAAGAACAGCGCGCCCCACAGGATGCCGAACAGCGGAATGAGAAAGGTGACGGTCAACGCCGAGGCCGCGCCGATTTCGCGCACCAAACGAAAATAGATCTGGTAAGCCAGACCGGTGCACAACACGCCCAAAGCCAATGCGGCGGCCATCCCGCCAGCGCTGAGCATGGCCGATGACAGTCGGGGCGAAAACGGCAGAAGCGGCAGAAGGCACAGCAAAGCCCCCCACATGCTGCCGTGCGCCACGGCCATCGGCGCGACATGCGCCGTCCGCAGGCGGGCGTAATGGCTGGCCAGCCCATAACAGACCGGCGCAAGCAACGCCGCCACGACCGGCCATGCCGATCCGGCGGCCAACGCAGCCGGATCGCGCAGCACCAGCAGACTGACACCGATCAAACCGGCGGCAAGTCCGCCGATGATCCGTGGCGCAGGCAGCTGCCGGCTGAGCAGCATGCCGAAAGTCACTCCCCATAGCGGCGCCGTCGAATTGATGATCGACAACAGCGAAGCAGTCAATGTCGTCGCGGCATAGGCGAACAGGGCGAAGGGCAAAGCCGTATTCAGAAAACCCAGACAGAAAAAATGCCGCCAATGACCTCGCAGCGCGAGTGTCGAACGCAGTAGGCTGGCCACAACAAGCAGAAACAGCGCGCCGGCCAGAACGCGGACGGCGACCAGCCACAGCGGCCCCAATTCGGGAACCGCCAGCCGGGTAAAAAGAAAGGAGGCGCCCCAAAGCGCACCGAGCAGGAGCAGTTGCAGGAAATGACTCGTCTTCATCGTCCGATTGTCTCATTGCGCAGCCACAGGAGCGAACCCTTCTCATTCTTCGCCGGACAATTGGGCCCATGCACAGCGCTACGCGACCATTGCCGATGCAGGTATAATTTCCATCGGCTATTGGTGAAGCATCTTTGAATCACCGATTTAATGACCAATGTGACGGGGAATCGTATGGTTACGGCAGAACTGGATATCGAACGCGCGCGCTTCAACATGATCGAGCAACAAATCCGCCCTTGGGAAGTCCTGGATCCCGAAGTCCTCGACCTCCTGGCGCTGGTCAAGCGCGAAGACTTCGTCCCGGCCGCGCAGCGTGCGCTGGCTTTTGCCGACCTGGAATTGCCGATCGGTCAGGGTCAGACGATGCTGGCACCCAAAATCGACGCCAGGATTCTCCAGGAACTGCACGTCAAAAATACCGACATGGTGCTCGAAATCGGTGCCGGCAGCGGTTACATGGCTGCCTTGCTGGCAGCAAGAGCCGAATACGTGCATACGGTCGAGATCAATTCCTCGCTCGCCGAGTTGGCAAAACGCAATCTGCGTCAGGCCGGCGTGGCCAATGTCAGCGTCGAAACCGGTGATGGTTCGAACGGCTGGCCCGGTTCTTCGGCTTATGACGTGATCGTCGTATCGGGTTCGCTCCCCCAACTGCCGCCGGCTTTTCTCAAGCAATTGAAGATCGGCGGCCGCCTGACCGCATTCATCGGTCAGGCGCCGGTGATGCACGCCCAGTTGATCACGCGCAGCAACGAAACGGCCTACACCACGGTCAACCTGTTCGAAACGATCGTTGCACCGCTCACTGCGAAGAAAAAGCAGGCTTTCGTTTTCTGAAATTGCTTGCCAGCGGATCGATGCGTCATCTCTCGGCAGTCGAACTGGCTGAATGGCTATCGATATTCCCGGGCGACGACATCGAAGTTGCAGCGGAAACTTCAGCGCAACGGCCGCTGTTGCTGGATGTCCGCGAGCCATGAGAATACGAATTGTGCCCTCTGTCCGGTTCACGGCTGCTGCCGATGCAGGCCGTGCCGTCGAGCATCGAGAGCATCGATCGTCAGGCGGAAACCGTCGTCATTTGCCATCATGGTATCCGCAGTCTGCAAGTCGCTCATTTTCTTGAGCGAAATGGCTTCGCATCTGTCTATAATCCTTCGGGAGGCATTGATGCTTGGGCAGATGATGTCGACCCGCTGATGCGTAAATACTGAAAGTGAGTTCGCGAAATGCCGGAGAAAGTCTACTGTCGTGCCGCGTGCCCTCTGTTGCTGGCGGGCCTGTTCGCGAGTATGTCCGTCAGCGCCAGCGATCTGATACAGGTCTATCGTCAGGCACAGAGCTATGACGCACAATACATTGCCGCCCGGGCAACGGCAGAAATGGGCCGTGAAAAACTGCCGCAGGCGCGTGCCGGTCTCTTGCCGACGATCAGTGGCAACGGCAATGCCTTCTCGAACAACAGCAAATATGAGTCGATTTCGTCATCCGGCTCGTCACAAAACTATAGCGGCAACTACACCAGCAAAGGTTACGGCATCACGCTGACGCAGCCGCTGTTCAGATGGCAGAATTATCTGCAGTACGACCAGGCGAAACTGCTGGTCATGCAGAGCGAGGCCATTTTTGCGCAAGCCAGCCAGGATTTGATCCTGCGTGTCGCGCAAGCCTATTTCGATGTCTTGCTGGCCATCGAGAATTTGCGCGCCGTACAAGCCAACAAAACGGCCATTGCACAACAGCTGGCGCAAGCCAAGAAAAATTTCGAGGTTGGAACGGCGACGATTACCGATACCTACGAATCGCAATCGCGTTACGACCTGGCCAGCGCGCAGGAAATCAACGCCGAAAACGATCTGCAAGTGAAACGTTATTCCTTGCGCGTGTTGATCGGCGACGATCCTGGCGAACTAAGTCGCCTGAAACCGAAAGCGGTGCTCGATCCGCCTCAGCCGGCCGACATGCAGCCCTGGGTAGACGCGGCCGAACGCGACAGCTATGCCGTACAAGCGCAACAAGCCGCCGCCGAAGCCGCCAGAAAAGCGATCGACATCAACCGCGCCGGCCATTATCCGACGCTGGATGCCGTCGCCAATTACAGCAAAAGCTACGGCCCCGGACAATTCGGTATCGGCGAAATCAATACCACCAGCCGCCAGGTCGGCGTGCAACTGAACATCCCCATTTATCAGGGCGGCGCCGTCAACTCGCGCACGCGCGAGGCCGCTGCCCGTCATAGCGCCGAACTGGCCGCGCTCGACAACGCCAAGCGGACGGCCGGTCTCAGCGCGCGGCAATCCTATCTCGGTGTCGTCAATGGTCTGGCAGGGGTCAACGCGCTCGAAGCCGCCCTGCGCTCGAGCTTGAGTTCGCTGGAATCGAATCGGCTGGGTTACGAAGTCGGCGTACGCATCAACATCGACGTGCTGAACGCTGAAAATCAGGTCTACCTGACCAAGCGCGATCTGGAAAAAGCCCGTTTCGACACCCTGATGGCCGAACTGAAGTTGAAAGCGGCCGTCGGCACGCTCAGTGAAACCGATCTGGAGAGGATCAACGCGCTGTTGGTCGCGCCGTAATTCCTCTCGATTCTCTGCCACTACCAGGAGTCGTTCGCCGTGCGGGTCCTCGTCGCTCCGGATTCATATAAAGGCAGCGTTTCGGCAATCGGCGTCGCGCGGGCGATGGCACGCGGCATCCGCCAGGTGTTTCCTGACGCCGAAGTCATCGAAATTCCGATCGCCGATGGCGGCGAAGGAACGGTGGACGCGCTGCTCGCCGCCACGGGTGGACAAGCGCTGCGACATCGCGTCCAGGGGCCGCTCGGCCAACCCGTCGACGCTGGCTGGGGAATTCTCGGCGACAAGCGCACCGCGGTCATCGAAATGGCGGCCGCCTCCGGCCTGCCGCTGCTGCCCCTGGAACAACGAGACCCGCGACTGACCTGCACCTACGGCAGCGGCCAATTGATCACTGCCGCTCTCGACGCCGGCCTGCGCAAGATCATCATCGGCATCGGCGGCAGCGCCACCAACGATGGCGGTGCGGGCATGGCGCGCGCGCTGGGTGTCCGTTTCACCGATGCCGACGGCAACGATCTCCCGGCAGGCGGCGCGGCGCTGAGCAGACTGCAACGTATCGATCTGAGCCGGATCGACCCGCGTCTGGCCGAAACTGAAATCGACGTGGCCTGCGATGTCGATAACCCGCTCTGCGGTCCGCGCGGGGCGAGTACCGTATTCGGCCCGCAGAAAGGTGCGACGCCGGCGATGGTCGGCGAACTGGACGCCGCTCTGGCACGCCTGGCCGACCTTGCCCATCTCGCCACCGGCCGTGACGTTGCCATGACGGCCGGCAGCGGTGCGGCTGGCGGCCTCGGCGCCGGCTTGCGGTGGTTCACCCCGGCGCAACTTCGCCCAGGCGTCGAGATTGTCCTCGATGCGGTCGGTTTTACCGACCTGCTTCAGGGCGCGGCTTTCGTGATCACCGGCGAAGGACAGACCGATTTCCAGACTGCATTCGGCAAAGCACCGCTCGGCGTCGCCAAAGCCGCGAAAAAATTCGGCGTGCCGGTCTATTGTCTTTCCGGCGGCCTCGGTCAGGGCGCCAACGACGTGCTCGCGCACGGCATCGACGCCCTTCTCAGCATCTGCGACCGGCCGATGTCGCTCGCCGACTGTATGCGTGATGGTCAGGCACTGATCGAAAACGCGACAGCGCGCCTGTGCCGGATTATCCGATCCTGCAGCCGTTGAGCAGATAAGACGCACGAGTATGAACGATTGAGTCCTGCCCTGTCGCCAATCAGCCGCAAAGTCGATTTCACCCGACCCGGGCCGAACGCTCGATTCTCCGGCACCCGGTAGCACTTTCTGCTCTCGCCAAGCCGTATTGCGTGCCCCTTCTCGCGAGACGATTTCACGTGACATAATCCACGCCGTGCTGATGGCAATGATCAGGCTTTCGTTTCAGCGCGCCGGCTGACAGCCTCGTACCGAATGTCCGGCTTTGCCGATCAACGCCATCGGGATATCTGCCTAGACTGCGACTGCCCCGACCATGACGGAGATGTTCATATTTCAAGCCCCCCGAAGAATGAACGCCGTGTCCGCACCCCTCATCCCCGAGCACTTTCCCTCAACCGACGAGGGGCGATTGGCGAGTCGCTTGACGACCGACATGCTGACGAGGCGTCAAACGGGCGAACAGATCATTTATTTAACAAAGCACTTCAAAATCAATATGTTCACTGTCTTTTCGCGCATGCGGCCGCTTTTTCCGGGATAATGTCCGCTCAGCCGCCCGACTGTGTGTGCCGCCACTGAATTTCCGCTTCCAGGGTCTTCTCATGTTGATCTGGTTCGTCGTCATTTACCTGTTCGTATCGATCGCCATCGGCCTGTTCGTCGCCACACGCGTGCATAACAGCAAGGATTTCGCCGTCGCCGGCCGCTCCCTGCCTTTGCCGGTGGTCGCCGCCACCGTTTTCGCCACCTGGTTCGGTGCGGAAGCGGTTTTCGGCGTCTCGGCCACGTTTGTCAAGGAAGGTTTGCGCGGAGTCGTCGCCGATCCTTTTGGCGCCAGCTTGTGCCTGGTGATTGCCGGCTTTTTCTATGGTGGCATGCTCTACAAGCTTAACGTGCTGACTCTCGGCGACTATTTCCGGCGGCGTTTCAACCGCAATGTCGAAGTGCTGACCACGCTGTGTATCGTCATGTCGTACCTGGGCTGGGTCTCGGCGCAGATCAAAGCCTTGGGACTGGTATTCAATGTCGTCACTCATGACGCAGTACCGGCCAGCATCGGCATGGTCATCGGCGCCCTGATCGTTCTCACTTACACCACTTTTGGCGGCATGCTCTCGGTGGCGATCCTCGATTTCGTGCAACTGAGCGTGATCATGGGCGGCATGCTGTACATCGGTCACCTGGTCGCCGGCATGAGCGGCGGCGTCGATGTCGTCGTCAGCCACGCCGCCAACGCCGGAAAACTCGACTTCTTTCCTCAGGGAGGCCGCATGGAGTGGCTGCCTTTCCTCGCCGCTTGGCTGACGATGATGCTCGGTTCGGTGCCGCAACAGGACGTTTTCCAGCGTGTCACCTCGGCAAAAAGCGCGCGTATCGCCGTCTATGCTTCGCTGATCGGCGCCTCGCTCTACTTCTGTTTCACCTTCATCCCGATGTTCATCGCCTATTCAGCGACCATGATCGATCCGACACGATTCAACGCGCTGATTGTCAGCGATCCGCAACGGGTATTGCCCACGCTGGTCCTCGAACACACGCCGGTTTTCGCCCAGGCCATATTTTTTGGCGCCGTGCTGTCGGCGATCATGAGCTGCTCGTCGGCGACTTTGCTCGCGCCGTCGGTCGCCTTTTCGGAAAACATCGTCCGCCACCTGTTGCCGCAGCTCGGCGATCACGCCTTTCTGCGCGTCATGCGCCTGACCCTGGTCGGCTTCACGCTGGTCGTGCTGCTCTTCGCGCTCAACTCGGGAGCGTCGATCTTCAAGATGGTCGAGAACTCCTACAAGATCACCCTGGCCGGTGCCTTCGTGCCCCTGTTCTTCGGCGCCTTCTGGAAGCGGGCGACGACACAAGGCGCGCTGGCGGCAATCGTCGGCGGCGTCGGCAGCTGGTTGCTGATCGAAAGTCTGGTCGTCGAACCGCTCGTTCCGCCGCAACTGATCGGCCTCGGCGTCAGCCTGTGCGCCATGCTGATCGGCTCGCTGCTGCCGCAACACATCGGTCTGTCGCACGTCCCGGCAGACCCGCACGCCCACCGGCATCACCATGCCGCCGCGCAAACGCATCACGCCGGGCCGCTGCATCGCCATCCGCACCAATGAACAAATTGCACCATTGTTTCGAGCGGCTTCAGCATGCAGGCATTTCGCCTGATGATTCGGAAGAGCTTCGACTGCAAAAATCGCTGCTGATTTTTGCCACCGGCCTCATTTGCCTGACCTCGGTACTGTGGTTGGCCATCTACTGGCAACTCGGCATGCGCTTCTCGTCCAACCTGCCGTTCATCCTGCAACTGTTGCTGGTCGGCAACATGCTGATCTATTTCAAGACGCTCAACTTCCACATTTTTCGCGTCTTTCAGCTGTCGTTGTTCCTGTTCACGCCATTTATCGCCCAGTGGAGCATCGGCAGCTTCATCAACGCCAGCGGCATCAGTCTGTGGGCCTTGCTGTCACCGATTGGTGCCGTCCTGTTCATCGGTCCGCGCGCGTCGGCACCCTGGTTTTTCGCCTACGTCTTTCTGACGGCCCTCTCCGGTTTCTTCGATTATTATCTGGCGCATTCCTTGCTGATTCAAAAACCGGAAGTTTCACCGCAAACGGCGGCACTCTTCTTCGCCTTGAACTTTGTCGCCGTATCGACCATCGTTTATGTGCTGATCCGTTATTCCGATAACGAAAAACACAAAGCGCAGGAACGGCTGCTCGACGCGCACCATCTCTTGCAAGCCGAGCAGGATCGATCGGAAAGATTATTGCTCAATATTCTGCCGGCACCGATCGCCGAGCGCCTGAAAAACAGCCGACAACCGATTGCCGACGGTTTCGCCGAGGTGTCGGTGATGTTCGCCGACATCGTCAATTTCACCAAACTGGCGGAAGGCCTGGCGCCCAAACAGGTTTTCGCCATGCTCAACAAAATCTTTTCCTGTTTCGACGAGCTGGCGGAAAAATATGGACTGGAAAAAATCAAGACCATCGGTGACGCCTACATGGTTGCCGGCGGACTGAATGACCAGCGCACCGATTATTCCGAACGCCTCGCCGAAATGGCCCTGGAAATATTCGAACTGCTGCAGCACGACTTCCAGGTCAACGACCGGCACGTCGACGTGCGCATCGGCATCGGCACCGGCCCGGTCGTCGCCGGCGTCGTCGGCAAGAAAAAATTCATCTACGACTTGTGGGGCGATACGGTCAATATCGCCAGCCGGATCACCACCGAAGGCATTCCGGGCAGGATTCTGGTCGATAGCCAGACCTACGAGCGCTTGCAAAACCGCTTCATCTTTGCCGACCCACGGGCCATTCCATTGAAGGGCAAAGGAAATGTTCTGGTCTACCGCTTATTGGCCAAAGTCCGGCGAAATTGATACGCGACGCTTCGGCTCAGG
>CAYRXO010000116.1:0-11610 GCA_964428215.1 uncultured Candidatus Accumulibacter sp.
GGGCAGTCAGACGCCTACCCAAACGATGCAAAAATGGTTTATTTCAAACCCCGAGATCTTTCATCGAAAACCGGATGATCGGACGGGATGTGACATGTAGAAAATGAGCCTGACCCATTTTCCCCCTTCTTTTCCGACTTACGACGCGGTTTTGGTTTGGTTTCGTCGCGATTTACGGGACCACGATCACACCGCACTGAACGAAGCGCTGCGTCGGGCACGACGGGTCTACTGTGTCTTCGTTTTCGACCGGCAGATTCTCGACACGCTGATAGATCAGGCGGATCGTCGTGTCGAATTCATCCGTCTTTCTTTGTGCGAACTCGACACCGCCTTGCGTGTCCGCGGTGGGGCCTTACTGGTACTTTACGCCAATGCGACGGAGGCGATTCCACGTCTGGCAACGGAACTGGCAGTTTCGGCGGTGTTCGCCAATCGCGATTACGAACCGCTGGCCAAAACGCGGGACGCTCGCGTGGCAGCGGAATTGTGCCGTCAAGGATGCGAACTGGTCTTGTTTAAGGATCAGGTGCTGCTCGATGGCGAGGAAGTGTTGAATGGTGCTGGTCAGCCATATACAGTTTTCACGCCGTATAAAAAAGCCTGGTTAAAGCGCTTGACCGACGATGACTGGTCATCGTGTGCCACCGCAGCGCATGGTCGGCTGACCGTCGCTCCGTGCAGCGACGGCGTGCCGACGTTGTCTACTCTGGGATTCGCTGGTAGCGATCTGCTTTCACTGGGCATCAGGCCAGGCATGTCAGGCGGCGCTGAACGGTTGGCCGCCTTCCGCGCACGGATTGCCGACTATCGCCAGCGGCGCGATTTTCCGGCTATGCAGGCGGGATCCCATCTCTCCGTTCATTTGCGATTCGGGACCGTTTCCATCCGTGAGGCGGCGACTCTGGCCATCGACGCAGGTGCTCTGCGCGAACCGGAAGGCAGTGCCGCGGCTTGGCTTGGCGAACTGATCTGGCGCGAATTTTTCTTCATGATCGTCGATCGATTTCCCTGGGTCGCCGAACGGGCCTTTAAACCGGCTTACGACGCCATCGGATGGTCGAGCGGTGCGGAGGCCGATGCGCTGTTCGAAGCGTGGACGAAAGGGCAAACCGGGTTTCCGCTCGTCGATGCGGCGATGACGCAGTTGAACCGTACCGGTTATATGCATAATCGGTTGCGCATGGTCGTGGCATCCTTTCTATGCAAAGACTTGGGAGTCGACTGGCGCCGCGGCGAGGCGTATTTCGCCCGCCAGTTGCTCGATTTCGATCTGGCGGCCAACAGTGGCGGTTGGCAATGGGCCGCGTCGAGCGGTTGTGATGCGCAACCGTATTTCAGGATTTTCAATCCGGTGACACAATCGATGCGTTTTGATCCTCAGGGGGTGTTCATTCGCCGCTATCTGCCAGCGCTGAACAGCGTACCTGATCGTCACATCCACGCACCGTGGCTGATGAGCACTGCCGAACAGGCTGCTTGTGGGGTGTGCATCGGTCGGCAGACGCCGGCTCCGGTGGTTGACCACGCGACAGCGCGGCAACGTACGCTGCTGCGCTATGCAGTCGTCAAGCAGCGTGGGGAATGCTGACCTAACCGGTGATCGACGCCGGAAACCGGCATCACTTGCGGGTGGTGGCTACAGTGACATGGCTGCGTCGCGCAAATTTTGTGTAGTGCGGAAAAGGGTCAGGCTCAATTTATGATGGACGTGAGGTCATGTCACGCCGGAAGGAAAAGGGGCGAAGGAAAAGGGGTCAGGAAGGAAAAGGGAAAAAGGGCCAGGCACAAATAGCCCTTATCTCGCCCGCTGCGCACCGTGCATCGTGCGCCACAACCCGCGCAGCCATTGATTCAACGCTTCCTCTGATTTCCCGACAGCGGAACAAGGTGTGCTGCTTCACCCTCGACTGGCATCGATCAACGCTTGCGGAATCTTCCCCAGCGGTAAAACACGATCGACGCCGCCATGCCGGATCGCTTCCTTCGGCATGCCGAAGACGACACACGATTCTTCGTCCTGGGCGATGGTCGCGGCGCCGGCGTCTTTCATTTCCTTCAGCCCGCGGGCGCCGTCGTCTCCCATGCCGGTCATGATCACTCCCAGGGCATTCCGTCCGGCATAGCGGGCCACCGAGCGGAAGAGGACATCGACCGAGGGTTTGTGGCGATTGACCACCGGTCCGTCGACGACGTCGACATGGTATTGCGCGCCGTTGCGCTGCAACAGCATGTGCTTGCCGCCCGGCGCGATCAGCACCCGGCCGGGGATGACGCGATCCTTGTCCCGCGCTTCGCGGATGTCGAGCGGGCACAGCGAATTGAGCCGGGCGGCGAACAAGGCGGTAAAGCGTTCGGGCATGTGCTGCACGATGACGATGCCGGCAACGGTTACCGGCAAGCGGGTCAGGATCGTCTCGATCGCTTGCGTGCCGCCGGTCGAGGTGCCGATGGCGATCACCTGATCGGTGGTTTTGTCCAATGACTGCGAGCCGCGGGCCAGCATCGCGTCGGCGCTCAGCAGTGGGATCGATTCGGGCAAGGTCGGCCGATCGGCGGCGGCACTGACCGAGCGGGCGAGAACGCGCAGATTGGCGCGCATCGCGCTGCGGATGGCAGCTATCAGATCGTTGCTCGACTCTTCAAGAAAACTTTTCAATCCGGATTTGGGTTTGGTGATCACGCTGACCGCCCCGGCGGAAAGCGCCTGCATCAAGGCGTCGCTGCCTTTTTCGGTCAGCGACGAATAGACGATCACCGGTGTCGGGCGTTGGCTCATCACTTTGCGCAGAAATGATATGCCGTCCATGCGTGGCATTTCCAGATCGAGAACGATGACATCCGGCCAGTCCTGCCGCATTTTGTCGATGGCGAACAAGGGATCGGACGCCGCACCGATCACCTGCATGTCGTGCACTTTGGCCAACGCCAGCGATACCACCTGCCGCACCAGCGCCGAGTCGTCGACGATCATCACTTTTATCTTTTTCGAAATCATGACGGGTTTCCGGCGGGAATAATCATCGGACGGTCGACGGGTTGATTTTTAATATCATCTGGATGGGAGTATAGACGTCGATCTTTAACAGTGCGGAGAAAGAGGTTATTGCCGATGCAGGTATTGTTGACGAGCTGACGATGCCTGCGACCGCAAGGCCGTTGGAAGAAGCTGAAATCATTGGGACAGCACGTCGGTCGGGTGTTGCTGGGCAATGCCATACCAGGTTTCGGCACAGGTCAGAAAACAGTCCACCACCAATGGATCGAATTGCTTGCCGCTGGCTTGGCGAATCAGTTCGACCGCCTCGCGGTGCGGTATGGCCGCTCGGTAGACGCGTTCGCTGATCAGCGCATCGTACACGTCGGCAACGGCCGTCATCCGTGCCGGCAGGGGGATCGTCTCGCCGCGCAAACCCAGCGGGTAGCCGTTGCCATCCCAATGCTCGTGGTGCGCATGGACGATGTCGCGCGTCACTCGCAATAAGGGATCGTCGGTCGGCACACTCATATCGGCCGTCGCGAGCAGCCGCTGGCCGTGAACAGTATGCGTCTTGACGCAGGCATATTCGTTGGCCGTCAGACGTCCCGGTTTGAACAGCAATCGATCGGGGATGGCGATATTGCCGATGTCGTGCAAAGGCGAACATTGCCAGCTCAAGGTCCATTGTTCGGCTGACAGCTTTTCCAGTTGACCGGGACGCTGGCGCAGTGCGGCAACCAGTGTCTGCATGTACTCGCGGATGCGCCGCAGATGCGCGGCAGTACCCGGATCGCGCATCTGGGCGAATTCTACGAGGATCGCCAAGGTCAGCTCTCGATGGCGGCGCAGTTGTTGCGCCGCCGCTTCGATCGTTTGCGCGCGCTCACGAATCGACGATTCGAGATCGAGATTGCGTCCTTCGAGGTGGCGTTGTACTTCGTGCAACCGCAGATGCGTACGCATGCGAGCGAGCAGGATCGGCGGCGCCACCGGTTTGGCAACGTAATCCACGGCGCCGAGTTCGAGGCCGCGCGTGGTTTCGGCGATGTCGGAGTGGCTGGAGAGAAAGATCACCGGGATGCTGGCGGTCTGCACGTCGCTTTTGAGTGCGGCGCAGATCTCGTAGCCATCCATGTCCGGCAATTCGACATCGAGCAGGACCAGATCCGGCGGCGGCTCCAGACGGGCCAGTTCGATCGCCTTCTCGCCGCGGGTGGCGATGCGCGTACGGAAATAGGGGCGCAGACATTCGTTGATGATTTCCAGCGTCGCCAGATCGTCGTCGATCAGCAGGATCGTTTCCATGTTCATCGTTCTCCCGTCGGGTTTTCCGGCGCAAGCAGGCGTGGAAATAGTTGGCGGGCGGCATCGAAATCGAATTGCCGGACCAGCGTTCGTGCCGCTTCCAGCGAGGATCGCCATTCGTTTGCCGACAAGGTCGACAAGGCGTCTTCAATCATCGTCGCGCTGCCGCCATCGGCCTGTTCGAGCAGCTTGCACAGATCGACGACGATCGCTGGTGGTGGGCCGTTTGGCGGTTGTGGCGCGCAATGCTCCAGCGTTGCCGGCGGCGGGTGGTCAGATTCGCCGAGTGCGGCGAGCAGTTTGCCGCGCAAACTATGGATGACGCGCGCGATCTGGCGGCGCAAATCGGTGAGTGGCTGCTGTTCCTGGATCATCCGTTCCAGCGCGCCGGTGAGACCGTGCAGTTCCCGCAGGCCGAGCATGCCGACCCGTCCTTTGAAGGCATGCGCGGTTTGCCGGGCCCGTTTGCGGTCGCCAGCGTCCAGATGTCGATCGATGGTCGGCAGGAAATGCACCGATTCGTCGACGAATTGGCGCAGCCAGTGGCGATAGCGTTCGTGATTGCCAGCGAAGCGATCGAGCGCTTCGACGCTGTCGACGCCGGCGATGTACGGTAAGCCCTGACTCGACGGCGATTCGGCGGTACGTTCTTCTATCGCCGCCACGGCGACGCGTTGCGGCAGCCATTTGGCGAGCAGCAGGAAGAAATGGTTCATCGAAAAGGGTTTGCCGAGATGATCGTTCATCATGCCGGCCTCGAGAAAGACCTGCTTTTCGTGCACCATCGAGTGGGCGGTCATCGCCACGATCGGCAGGGCGGCAAATCCCGCTGATTCGCGAATCTTGCGCGTCGCCGTCAGGCCGTCCATCACCGGCATCTGGATGTCCATCAGCACGAGATCGAAGTCGCCCGGACGGCTGGCGCGGACGATATCCAGCGCCTGCTGGCCGTTTTCGGCCAGCCGCGGCACGATGCCGACGGTGGCCAGCAGCTCGACGACGATGTCTCGGTTGAGCGGCTGATCGTCGACCACCAGAACGCGCGCATCGTGATAACGGCTCGGCAGCTTGACGAGCATGCTGTCGTCGCCTGGTAGTTCGCTCTCGTCGGAGAGACCCAGCCAGAGGACGAGGGAGAAACAGGTGCCTTGACCGACCCGGCTGCTGACCGCGATGGAACCGCCCATGCCTTCCGTCAGGCGTTTGCAGATTGCCAGGCCGAGGCCGGTGCCGCCGTGTTTGCGCGTTATCGACGGATCCGCCTGAACGAAGGGCTGGTAGATTTTCGCCAGATCGTCGGCGCGCATGCCGATCCCGCTATCCTCGACGTCGATGAGCAGTTTGACGCGGCGATCGTTCTCTTCACCGCAATGGATACGCAGGCTGACGCCGCCGTGCTCGGTGAATTTGATGGCATTGTTCAGCAGATTGAGCAGAATTTGTTCGATGCGCAGCGGGTCGCCGATCAATACGGTCGGTAGTCCTTCGTCGATCGTACTGTCCAGGCGGAGCCCTTTTTCAGCGGCGCGGTGACCGATGCTCGACAATACCCGGGCGACGGTCTCGCGCAGGCGGAACGGCAGCGCTTCGAAATGCATTTCGCCGGTAGCGATCTTGCTCAGATCGAGCAGGTCGTTGATGATTGCCAGCAGTGTTTCGCCCGAACTGCTCACCTTTTCGAGATATTCCCGCTGCCGGTCGTCCGTGCAGTTCTTCAAAGCCAGCGCCGTCAGTCCGATCACGGCGTTCAACGGCGTGCGCAATTCATGGCTGACGTTGGCCAGAAACGAATCCTTCACCTTGTCGGCGATCGTGGCCGCTTCCAGGGCGCTGGCCAGATCGGCCGTGCGCCGTTCGACGATTTCTTCCAGGTGCAGTTGCGATTCTTCAAGCTGTGCCTTGACGGCACGCTGTTCGGTGATGTCCTGCAGCACGCCGTACAGGCGGATGGTTTTGCCGCTTGATGGGTCACGTTCAGCGCGTCCTTGCGCATGTACCCAGATCATTCTGCCGGCTGCGGTGCACAGCTCGACTTCCAGGTCCCACGGCAGGCCTTCTTTGAGCGCCGACTGGATCGCTGCGACGACCAAGGGACGCGATTCGGGAGTATAAAAATTGAGCGAGGTCTGCGGATCGGGAGGTGTTCCTGGCGGCAGATCGTGAATACGGAACACCTCGTCGGACCACTTGATCGTGCGTGATTGCACATCCCAGGACCAGCCGCCGATACGACCGATCTGACCGGTCAGACCCAGGAGGGCGAGCGACTGACGCAGTGTGTCTTCGTTGCGCTTGCGGGCAGAAATATCTTCCTTCACCGCCAGAAAGTGGGTGATCGCTCCCTGTTCGTCGAAGATCGGCGAAATCGACGCGTCTTCCCAGAATAGTTGGCCGTTCTTGCGCCGGTTGCACAACACCCCGCGCCACTCACTGCCGGCCAACAGATGCTGCCACATCTCGACATAGGTTTCCGGTGCCGTGCGCTGGCTTTTCAAGATACGCGGGTTGCGGCCGAGAGATTCCTTCCGACTGTAGCCGGTGACCTGGGTGAAGCGTGGATTGACGTATTCGATCAAACCGTTACGATCGGTGATGACGATCGATACCGGGCTTTGTTCGACGGCGCGTAACAGTTTGCGGGTTTGCTGCTCTGCAGCACGACGTTCCGAAATATCGGTGAAAATCCAGATACTGCCTTCGTGAACCCGTTGCGGGTCGATGGCCTGGCCGCGCAAGCTGCCCCAGAAAATCTGACCATCCTTGCGGCGCATCTGCACTTCGTCGCTGTGCGTTTTGCCGGCGGCGCATTGCGTATAGGCCGTTTTACCGACATCGTCGAACGTCTGCCGCGAAGAATAGAGAACTTCGGTCGATTGGCCGATCAGTTCGCCGGGTTGATAGCCGAAGAGTTCATGCATCCGCCGGTTGCAGGACACGATCCGTCGATGTTTGAGATAGGCGATGCCATCGAGAACGTTGTTGAGAATCGTTTGCTGTTCGCTCAGCAGGCGGCGTACATCGTCGTCTTCTCTCCGCTCGGGAAGATCTTCGTTTACCCAACGCGTCGATGCCGTGCGCCAATCCGTCAACTTTCTCCTCCAAATCTTTAACTTGCCGTTCTGAGTCTAGTATGGCGGGAAGAACTTTTTCGACTGAACGACAATCGAGGAGCGGAATTGGCCGCTGCTGGCCATGCGCGGCATCAGCCAGAAACCGCCAGGGACGTTCAGAAAAGTTCGATATTTTTCTTGCGCTGACTGGCGAAGAGGGTGTTGGCGTAAGCCTGTTCCGCTTCGGCAATGCTTTGATTGGTATGACCGCGGCGACAATAGGCGTGTCCGCTCAATGGATCGAGAATCACCTTGCGCGACCAGGGCCCGGCAAGATCGGCGGCAAGCAGGGGAATGCTTTCCCGCTGCAGCCATTCGACGGCGAAGTCGACGTTGTGCTGACCGACGCCGATGCCGCTCAAGGTGGTGACGACATTGCCGCCTCCGAAGGCTTTGGCCTGGAGACGGACTTTTTTTGCTCCGCGCATCAGCATGCCGTTCAACAACGCTTCCATGCAGTAATCACCGCAGAGCAGCAAATCGAGGTCACTGGTGAACGATTTTTCATAGGCGGGCAGCATGAAATGATTCAGTCCTCCCAGGCGAAGCGTCGGATCCCACAGGCAGACGGCAACGCACGAACCGAGCAGCGTGGCAATCGGTTTTTCATCCTCGACCGCCCACCCGCCGGGATTGACGTGTCGGGCAAGCAATTCGAGCTGGCGGGGATTGCTCATCGCAAGACTGGACGGGTGAATGCTGAAAAAGGAACAAACAGAAACAAACGTTTACGCGATCTCGCCCGCGTGTCAGCGTGGCATGTTTCTATACATTTAACTGCAAAAACACGGCGTTTGCTGATTACCTTCGGTCACGGCGAGGGCAATCGCCTGTCCGGGCCGTCAATCCCGGGTGCTTACCGAGCGGCAAAAGACAGGTTCCAGCGCCCGCCGAACGTCATTGGCCGCCTCGTCGTACGTTCCGGAACAACGGGAAGCGACGCCTGCTGCGTTTGTCCGCGCGCTGCGGCCAGCTTCAAGAGCGATGCGATCTCGAATCGGCGGCCTGCTCGCGCAAGATTTGCGCTATCGACCAGAACATCAGTGCGCCGCCTGCCGCAAGCGCCAGCAGGGCTGTCAGCGTGCTGCCCGGAAAACCGACGATCAACAGGGCGCGCTGACGGAATAGCCACAGCGCACCGCTGGCGAAAATGAGCGTACCGACAGCGTTGAGCAACGCGTAGAAGAGGATTTTCAGGGTGGGTCGCGGACGGGTGCGCATGATGAATTAATTCACGGCCGGTGATGACGCGCTGCTTTTTTCTTGCCGCTGCCGGGCACGGGAGCAGAAGTGAGAGCGTGTGCGGGAATCATCGCGAGCGGGTCGAGCACAGCAAGGCGCGAGTGAGCGAACGACAAGACGACTCAAGCAGACAGGCGGGATTGCCGTCTTGCCGTGCCTGCTTATTTGACGCGCATTCCCGGCTGCGCGCCGTCGTCCGGCGAGAGCAGGAAGATGCCCGGCGTCTGTCCCTCGGAGTCGGACGCAGCGAGGACCATGCCTTCGGAAACGCCGAATTTCATTTTGCGGGGCGCGAGGTTGGCGACCATCACCGTCAGCCGGCCGACCAGCGCCGCCGGGTCGTAGGCCGACTTGATGCCGGCGAAGACCTGCCGGCTGCCGAGCGGCCCGAGGTCGAGCAGCAGGCGCACGAGTTTGTCGGCGCCATTGACTGCGCCGGCTTCGCGGATGCGCGCGATGCGCAGGTCGACGCGCATGAATTCGTCGATGGAAAGCGGCGGCGTGACGTTTTCAGTGGGGGTGGTGACAGATTCGGCCGCTGGAGCAGTGGCCGGTGGCGTATCAGCCATCGTCGTCAGCGATTGACGATTGGCATCGACCAGCGCCGCGACCTGCTTTTTGTCGATGCGGGTCATCAGATGCTGGTAAGAATGAATGCGGTGACCGGCGGGCAGCAGTTGCTCGCCATCGTCCCAGTCGAAGGCGTCGACGGCCAGGAAGGCGGCGGTCTGCTCGGCCAGCGCCGGCAGCACCGGTTTGAGCAGGATGGTCAGCAGCCGGAAGAGATTCATCGCGTTGCTGCAGGCGGCGTGCAGAGCGCTTTCCTGCTCCGCCTGGCGCGCCAGTTCCCACGGCTTGACGCTGTCGACGTACTGGTTGGCCAGGTCGGTCAGCGCCATGATCTCGCGGATCGCCTTGCTGAACTCGCGCGCTTCGTAGTGCTCGGCGATCAGCTCCCGCCGTTCGCGGATCGCCCGCATTGCCGGCAGGGTGGCGTCAGCGGCCGCCAGTTGGCCGGCAAAGCGTTTGCTGATGAAACCGGCCGAGCGGCTGGCGATGTTCACGAATTTGCCGATCAGGTCGGCGTTGACGCGAGCGATGAAATCGTCGAGGTTGAGGTCGATGTCCTCCATCGTCGCCGACAATTTGGCCGCGTAGTAGTAACGCAGCCATTCCGGGTTCAGCCCCTGTTGCAGATAGCTTTCGGCGGTGATGAAGGTGCCGCGCGACTTCGACATCTTGGCGCCGTCGACGGTCAGAAAACCGTGCGCGAAAATCTTGCTCGGCGTGCGGTAGCCGGCGTGCGCCAGCTCGGCGGGCCAGAAAAGAGCGTGGAAATAAAGGATGTCCTTGCCGATGAAGTGGTACAGCTCGGTCGTCGAGTCGGCGCGCCAGAAGGCGTCGAAGTCGATGCCGCGTCGCTTGCAGAGGTTGCGGAACGAGCCCATGTAACCGATCGGCGCGTCGAGCCAGACGTAGAAGTACTTGTCCGTGGCGCCGGGGATCTCGAAGCCGAAGTACGGCGCGTCGCGCGAGATGTCCCAGTCGGTCAGCTTGTTGTCGCCTTCCTCGCCGAGCCATTCCTGCAGCTTGTTCGCCGCTTCGGGCTGCAGACGGCCTTCCGCCTGCGTCCAGCGACGCAGAAAGCGCTGGCAGCGCGGGTCGGAGAGTTTGAAGAAGTGGTGTTCGGACTGGCGGATTTCCGGTTTGGCGCCGGAAATCGCCGAATACGGGTTACGGATCTCGTTGGCGGTATAGGCAGCACCGCAGCTTTCGCAGTTGTCGCCGTATTGATCGGCTGCACCGCATTTCGGACATTCGCCCTTGATGAAGCGGTCGGGCAGGAACATCTGTTTCAACGGATCGTAATATTGCTCGATGACGCGCTTTTCGATCAGTCCGGCGGCGAGCAGGCGGGCGTAGATGTCGTTGGCGCAGGCGCGCGTCTCTTCCGAATGGGTGGTGTAGAAGTTGTCGAAGCCGACGTGAAAACCGGCGAAATCGCGCGAGTGCTCGGCGTGTACCCGCTCGATCAGCGCTTCCGGCGTCAGGCCTTCCTTTTCGGCACGCAACATCACCGGCGTGCCGTGCGTGTCGTCGGCGCAGACATACCAGCATTCGTTACCGCGCATCTTCTGGAAACGTACCCAGATGTCGGTCTGGATGTACTCGACGAGATGGCCGAGATGGATCGCGCCGTTGGCATAGGGCAGGGCGGAGGTGACCAGGATTTTGCGTGTCATGAGCGGTGGCGCTGGTGGCAAAAGGGCGCATTCTAGCAAAGGAAATGCCCGCTTAATGACGGCGCGGGCGAATCACGGCATTGGGTGTTGCTTGTCACCTTCGTCATCGTTAGTGTCTCGCTGCCTGTGCGTCGAGTACCTTGCAGTCACATTCTGCGCAGCCATCGATTCCGTGTTTGCCAAAGCTGCGCGCACCCGGCGCAGGGTGATGAAGTCTTTCGCGGCAGTGCAGCAAAAGCCTATCCGGCAGTCATTTGACGTATAATGCTGCGGTTTAGTTCGTACCAACTTTTCATTACGTCCTAGGGATCAGCGCTATGAGCAATGAGTGCAAGGTGGACTGCGGTAGGCGGCGCCTGGTCGTCGCGACGGCGGCGGTTGGCGGGGTGGGGGCGGTGGCAGCGCTTGTGCCATTCCTGTCCAGCATGTTGCCTTCCGAGCGGGCCAAGGCGGCCGGAGCGCCGGTGGAAGTCGAAATCGGCAATCTGGAGCCGGGGCAGATGATGACCGTCGAATGGCGGGGCAAGCCGGTCTGGATCATCAATCGCAGCAAGGAGATGCTCGAATCGTTGCCCAAGCTGGCCGATGCGGTCGCCGATCCGAAGTCGGAAAAGAAAATGCAGCCGGAGTATTGCCAGAACGAGACGCGCTCGATCAAGCCGGCGATCATGGTGGCCGTCGGTATTTGTACCCACCTCGGCTGCTCGCCGTCGTCGAAATTCAAGAAGGG
>CAYRXO010000117.1:0-11598 GCA_964428215.1 uncultured Candidatus Accumulibacter sp.
CCAAAGTGGCTGGCGTCAGCAAGGTCTTGCTGGTCGATGCTCCCCATTACGCGGCGTTTGCCGCTTCCAATCTCGCCGCGCTGGTACAGGGGCTGGCAGCTGGCTACAGCCACATCGTCGCGGCGGCGACGACACTGGGCAAGAACAGCATGCCGCGTCTGGCGGCGATACTCGACAGCGCGCAGATTTCTGAAATCGTCGCCGTCATCGACGCCAATACCTTTGTACGCCCGATCTACGCCGGCAACGTGCTGGCGACGGTGCAATCTAGCGACACAGTGAAAGTGATCACCGTGCGGGCGGCCGGTGACGGCGGCAGCGCGACGGTCGAGGCGGTCGCCGCCGGTCCCGATGTCGCACGCAGCAAACTGGTCGGCCGCGAACTGACCAAATCCGAGCGCCCCGAACTGACCGCTGCACGCGTGATCATCTCGGGCGGTCGTGGTCTGGGCAGCAACGAAAACTTTCATGGCCTGCTCGAACCGCTGGCCGACAAGCTCGGCGCCGCCGTGGGCGCTTCGCGCGCCGCGGTCGATGCCGGTTTTGCACCGAACGATTATCAGGTCGGTCAGACCGGCAAGATCGTCGCGCCGCAGCTCTATATCGCGGTCGGCATTTCGGGCGCCATCCAGCACCTGGCGGGCATGAAGGACAGCAAGGTGATCGTGGCCATCAACAAGGACCCCGAAGCGCCGATCTTCCAGGTGGCCGATTATGGACTGGTGGGCGATCTGTTCCAGATTCTGCCGGCCTTGCAGGCGGAACTCGGCTGAGCGGCGTTCCCGCCATTCGGGGCCTGTCGCGTGAACCTGCCGGACGCTCTGCTCGACGGCGGCTGGATCACGCTGGCTTGGCTGTTGTTTGCCGGCGTGAACTACGCCGCCGTACGGGCGGCACCCTGGCGGGTGCTGCTCGACAGCAAGCGCCTGCACGTCTTTCTGGCGCTGATCGTCGTGCTGACCCTGCTCTGGCAACTGCGGGCCGGGGTCAAGCCCGGCCTGTCGCTGCATCTGCTCGGCGCGACGGTATTCACCCTCTGTTTCGGCTGGGCGCTGGCCTTTCTCGGCCTGAGCCTGGTTCTGGTCGGCGTCAGCCTCAACGGCGCGGCCGGTTGGCAGGCTTTTTCGCTCAATGCCTTGCTGATGGCCGGCGTCGGCGTTGGCGTCAGTCAGGCGCTGCATCGGCTGGTCGATCGCTGGCTGCCGACTCAGCTGTTCGTCTTCATTTTTTGCAAGGGATTTTTCACCTCACTGCTGGCGGTCATCGCCACCGGTGTGACGGCGTGTCTGCTGCTGTCCCTGGCCGGTGCCTATCCCGTCGATTATCTGCGCAGCGAATATCTGCCGTATTTCGTTTTGCTCGGCTTTTCCGAAGCCTGGCTGTCGGGAATGATGGCCACGCTGCTTGTCGTTTATCGTCCCGATCTGCTGGCCGATTTCGACGATCGCCAATTTCTGCGCAAGCGATGAACGCTGCAATGCGAGCGATTCCGGGCGCCGTCGCTTCCCAACCGGACCATGGCTGGAAGGGCTGATGGCCAACGCAAACAGTGTGCCATCGCCGCCGGCGGTGCCATCCGGCACGTCGGCCGCGGCAGCGACGCCGACGACCTTGGCGCGGCCCACCGACCCGGACGCGCTGGCCATCGGTCTGAAAAGCGGCGACTGGGCGACGGCGCTGCCGGGGCTGGCCGCAGTCAGCATTCTGCTGCTGCTCGTCTTTCTGCGTCGGCGCGGGATGCTGGTCGAGCATCTGACCCGTCGTTCGGGGATCGATGCCCTGTCAGATATCGTCGAATCCGTGCCGCCGACGGGCGCCGCGCCGACGCTGCAGACGGCGACGACGCTGGAAGAATTGCCCGACCTCTGCCAGCGCGTCGTCGCCCTGTGGGGACAGCCGGCGTGTGTCGAGTTTCTGGAAAAGTTGTTGCACCAAGGGCGCCTCGATCCGCAAAAGTGCCTGAGTCTGCCGGTAGTGCAGGAAGTGTTGTTTTTGATCGACCTGATGGCGGCCCGCGACGCTGGCTGATCATTTATTCCACCATTCAGAAGGAGAATCACCGATGAGCGAATACATTGCCCCAGTCCGCGACATGCAATTTGTTCTGCAGGAACTTGCCGGGCTGGATCAGGTCGCGCAGTTGCCGGGCTATGAAGAAGCGACGCCGGATCTGGTCGACGCCGTTCTCGAAGAAGCCGCCAAGTTCGCCGGCGAGGTCCTCTCGCCGTTGAACTACAGCGGCGACCAGGAAGGTGCCACCTGGCAGGACAAGGCGGTGACCATGCCGGCCGGATTCAAGGATGCCTACCGGCTGTTTGCCGATAGCGGTTGGCCGGCGCTGGCCTGCGAAACCGAATGGGGCGGCCAGGGCCTGCCGAAAGTGGTCAGCGCGGCCGTCGCCGAGATGTGGAAATCGTCCAACCACGCTTTTTCACTTTGCCCCTTGCTCACCGCCGGCGCCATCGAAGCGCTGGTCCTTTCCGGTTCCGAGAAGCTGAAGGAAACCTACCTCGAAAAAATGGTCAGCGGTCAATGGGCCGGGACGATGAATCTGACCGAGCCGAATGCCGGTTCCGACCTCGCCGCCGTGCGCACGCGTGCCGAGCCGCAAGCCGACGGCCGCTACAAGATCTTCGGCCAGAAAATTTTCATCACCTACGGTGACCACGACCTGACCGAAAACATCGTTCATCTGGTCCTGGCGCGTACACCGGATGCGCCCGAAGGCGTGAAAGGCATTTCGCTGTTCGTCGTTCCCAAATTCATGGTCAACGACAATGGCTCGCTCGGCGAACGTAACGACGCCTATTGCGTGTCGATCGAACACAAGCTCGGCATCCACGCCAGCCCGACGTCGATCATGGCTTTCGGCGACAACGGCGGTGCCATCGGCGATCTGGTCGGCGAAGAGAACCGCGGTCTCGAATACATGTTCATCATGATGAACGCCGCGCGTTTCGGCGTCGGCCTGGAAGGCGTCGCCGCCTGCGAACGTTCCTATCAGCGCGCGCGCGACTACGCGCGCGAGCGCATTCAATGCACCGACATCGGCGTGCGCGGCGGCCCGAAAGTGGCGATCATCAACCACCCCGACGTACGCCGCATGCTGATGACCATGCGCGCGCACGCCGAAGCCAGCCGCGCACTGGCTTACACCGCTGCCGCCGCGCTCGACGCTGCCGCGCGTCACCCGGATGCCAGCGAACGCAGGCGCAATCAGGCGTTTGCCGATCTGATGATTCCGGTGGTCAAGGGCTGGAGCACCGAATGCGGCGTGATGGTGGCCTCGATCGGCGTGCAGGTGCATGGCGGCATGGGCTATGTCGAGGAAACTGGCGCCGCGCAACATCTGCGCGATGCGCAGATTTCGACCATCTATGAAGGGACGACCGGCATCCAGGCCAACGACCTGATCGGCCGCAAGATGGCGCGTGAAGGCGGCACGACGATCAAAGCGCTGCTGACGACCATGCGCGCGCTCGACGGCGAACTCGCCGCGCAGAGCGGTGAGCATTTCGTCAGCCTGCGCCGCCGTTTCAGCGCCGGCATCGACGCCGTCGAACAGGCGGCGAACTGGCTGATCGCCACCTACAGCAGCGATGTGCGCGCGGCGTCGGCGGGTGCCGTTCCCTTCCTGAAGCTGCTCGGCACCGTCGCCGGCGGCTGGATGATGGCGCGTGCCGCTCTGGCGGCGCAGGCGCAGATCGCCAGCGGCAACAGCGACCCGTTCTATGCGGCCAAGATCGTCACCGCCCGCTTCTACGCCGATCATGTCCTGTCGCAGGCCGACGGGCTGGCCAGCAGTGTCACCGACGGTGCGACGGGTGTCCTGGCGCTGACGGAAGAGATGTTCTGACGCCGCCGCGCGCGGACGTTGATCGACCGGGTGACAAGCGAACGCCCTGAAAATCGACGCCCTCTCCGTTTTCCCGCTTCCCTGGCCAATTTTCGCCGGGGAAGCGGGTGGAGAGTGACACGACGCTGGACGATGAAACATTGCCGGCAGAAGGCCGGCGAGCGCGCCGTTTTACTCCGCGCTGAAGAGCCGTTTCCCAATCATTCCATTAAAACAAACGTCACGGAGTCTGCCGATGCCGACGACCCGCAAACTGGTGCATTGCACGCTGATCCCCATCCGCTGGGGCGACATGGATGCCTATGGGCACGTCAACAACACCATTTACTTCCGTTACATGGAGCAGGCGCGCGTCGAGTACCTGCAGAAAAGCGGCTGTCCGGCGATTCCGCGCGGCGACGCGCCGGTGATCATCAACGCCAGTTGCACTTTTCTCATTCCGCTCAATTATCCTGGCGTGGTCGAAGTGCGCATGTATTGCGGACAACCCGGCCGCAGCAGCGTGCCGACGCATTACGAGCTGCGCCTGCAAGGCGATGCCGAAACGCTGTACGCCACCGGTGACGCCAAAATGGTGTGGATGAACGTCGACAGCGGCAAATCGGTGCCGATACCGGCGCATCTGCGTGCCGATCTGACTGCGACCGACGATTGAGCGCCTGGCGTGCGCCGGATGCGACAAATCGTTGACTCTTTGGCGAAAAAACCGCCTCCGGGTGACGAAGTTGCCGTTTTCAACCAACGGCTGTGGCAGAATCGCGGGCGGCCGGGTGGCGCCGCCATACTTGTTCACTTCGGCCGACGAATTCCTTTTCCAGATCGTCATTGACGCGAAGAATTGCTGCAAAAAGTGCTCCTGGCACGGCGAGGCGGCATCGACAATGTCAGTGACGATCCGGAAAGGGAATGGTGGCAGCCGTAGCCGTTCCGTGAATGCCAGGGTAGGCGTCGTTCACTTCGTTCTAGCCGTTTCAAATGGCGTTGGTGCATAAATCAACATTATTGACCGAAATGTGGTGGAGTATCATTCTGCAGATGGCATTTTTATAACGCCTAGTGGTGGCGAATCTTCAGTTTTGCTGCGAATTTCAGGAAAAGTGGGAAAGTCTCTATTTATGCACCAACGCCTGTTCCGCTTCGCTGCGGTCTCCGGCTTTCATTGCAACGAGTGCGCCATGGCCCTTTTCCGTCGTTTTCCTCTCAGTCGCTGCACACCGTGGAGGGCGCTCTTTCCGCTCGGGCTGTGGCTCGCGACAGGCGGCATCGCCCAGGCCGGTCTGGCGATGGCCCTTAATTCAGCAGACGGCACGCTCAGCCTGATCGATACCGATACCTATACCGTTACCGGCAAGGTTTCGGTATGCAAGGAGCCGCACCACCTGATGCCGACGCTGGACGACAAGTCGCTGATCGTTGCCTGTGCCGCCGCCAATCAACTGGTCTTCTATGACCCGCTCACTGGCAAGGAGCAGCGGCGGATACGTGACATTTCCGATCCCTATCAGCTCGGCTACTCGCCGGACAAGAAGTGGTTCGTCGCTACGTCCTTGCGTCTCGACCGCGTGGATCTGTACGACCCGAACGACTTCCGTCTGAAAGCGCGACTGCCAGCGCCGAAAACACCGTCACATCTGGCATTCGACGACGCCAGCGAGTACGTTTTCGTCACCTTGCAGGATTCGAATCAGGTGATGGCTATCCACCTGGCGACGCAGAAAGTGGCCTGGGTCATGCCGGTGGCGGCGACGCCGGCCGGAATCGTCATGTCGCCGGACAATCGCCATCTGCTGGTGGCCTGCATGGGCGACGGGGTCGTCGAGGTCATCGACTGGCGGACGCGGCAAACCGTCAAGCGCGTGCCGACCGGCACCGCGACGCACAATCTGCAACCGAAAGGCGACAAACGGCATTTCTACGTTTCGAACCGGACGGTCAACGGCAGCATCGTGCTGTTCGACAGCAAGACGCTGAGCGTCGTCGAGAAATACGACGTTCCGGGCGGCCCGGACGACATGATCGTACGTGCCGACGGCAAGGAACTGTGGGCGACGGCCCGCTTCGCGCGCAAGGTGCAGGTACTCGACCTGACCACGAAAAAATTGAAGACGTCGATCCCGGTCGGCAGTTCGCCGCATGGTGTCTTCTTCATCAACCACGCAGGCTTGCGGTGAGCAAGCGCTTGCAAGGACTGGCGCTGACTCTGTCCGTTGCGCTCGCGGCGCTTGCCGCCGATGCAACGTCCGCGCCGTCGTTGACCTGCAAAGGCACGCTTTATCTGACCTTCGATACCGGTAATATGCGGCACGCCGAATTGATCGCCGACACGTTGGCCAGACACCAGGTCAAAGCGACCTTTTTTCTGGCGCAGGAAAAAACCACTCGCGGCGATCAGGCGCTCGATGCCAGTTGGGCGCCGTACTGGCGCGCCCGCGTCGCCGAGGGGCACGCTTTCGGCAGCCATACCTGGCGGCACGGCAGCTTCCGCGCCGACAGCGACGCGCGGGTGCGCTACCGTCTGGCCGATGGACAGGTCGAAACGCTTGATGCGGCAGCGATTTGTCAGGAGTTGCAGCGTCCGGATACGCGCTTCTACGAACTCACCGGCCGTCACTTCGATCCCCTGTGGCGCGCTCCGGGCGGACGGACGACCGCCAACACGCTGGCAGCGGCCAAAGCCTGCGGTTATCGGCACGTCGGCTGGGCGCCGGCCGGATTTCTCGGTGACGAGTTGCCTTCCGAAACCTATTCCAACGCCGTCCTGCTGCAGCGCGCGCTCGATCGCCTGCAGGATGGCGACATCGTCATGGCGCATCTCGGCATCTGGTCGCGCAAGGACCCCTTCGCGCCGATGCTCGACCCGCTGATCGCCGGATTGAAGCAGAAGGGCTTCTGTTTCGCCACCCGCCGGGAAGCGTCATGAGCCTGCTGCAAAGCCTGATCGATCTTTTCGTCGCCGTGCAGGGCTGGCTGCTCGATCGTCTGCTGCAGCCGCCGATGCTGGCGCTTGGGCTCGGCAGTTACCTCGAGGTCGCATTCGACGGTGTCGAATTTTTCCTCGCTGGCATCTTGCAGATTGCCCTGGCCTATCTCATCCTGCGTCCGCTGGAAGCGCTGCGTCCGGCCGAAGTGTGGGCCGAGCGGCGGGCGGTACGCGTCGATGTGCTGTATACATTTCTCGACCGGCTGGGAATCATCCCGCTGGCGGTGTTTGCCTTGCTGGCACCGCTGTTTCTGGCCGTCGAAGGCTGGTTGCGCTTCAATGGCGTCATCCCGCCGCAACTGGAAGACTGGATTCCGGCGCTCGAAACGCAGCCGCTGCTCGCCTTTCTGCTCTATCTGGTCATTCTCGATTTCGCCGAATACTGGCGTCACCGTCTGTCGCATACGCTTGGGTGGTGGTGGGCGCTGCACGCCATCCACCACAGCCAGCGGCAGATGACGCTGTGGACCGACAGCCGCAACCATCTGCTCGACGATCTGATCGCCGGTGTCTGGTTCGCCGTTGTCGCACTGCTCATCGGCGTACCCCCGGGACATTTCGTCGGTTTGCTGATCGCCGTCAAATTCGTCGAGAACCTGTCGCACGCCAACGTGCGCCTGCCGTTCGGCTGGCTCGGCGAACGCCTGCTGGTCGGTCCGGGCTACCATCGCTGGCATCATGCCCTCGACTTGCCGGCTGGCCATCGCTATCGGCACGGCAACAACTTTGCCATTCTGCTGCCGATCTGGGATCGCTGGTTCGGAACACAGTATTTCGCCGCGACGCTGCCGCCGACTGGTCTGCCGGACAGCCCGGTGCAGTTAGCGAAGGCCGACAGCGGTTTCTGGCAACAGCAACGGGAAGGACTGAGCGGCTTCCTCGCCGCCTGGCGCGCCTCTCTCGGTTGGTCGACGATCATGCTCCCGGTGAAAATGCCGCGACCCTCGACGGTGGAAAGACATGCTCGATAAGGTACGTGCGTTCGCCGTCCTCGCACACGGCAATCAGAAGTATGGCGAGCTTCCATACTCACATCACCTTGATGACGTGGCCGGTCTGCTCGTCGCTTACGGCCAGGAGGCGCAGACCATCGGTTATCTGCACGATGTCATCGAAGACACGCTGGTGACAGTCGACGACATCCGCCTGCGCTTCGGTCCGCTGGTAGCCGATGGCGTCGACCTGCTGACCGATGCTCCCGGCGCCAGCCGCACCGAACGCAAAGCAGGTACTTACGCGCGCATGGCGGCGGTCGTCGATGGACCGCTGATGCTGGCCTTGATCGTCAAGACCGCCGACCGGCTGGCCAACGTGCGCTGCTGTGTCTCCAACGGCAAAGGCCGTTTGTGGCACGTGTATCGTCTGGAACACGCGGCATTCCGTGAAGCGGTCTATCGTCCCGGATTGTGCGACCCGATGTGGGACGAACTGACCGAGCTGCTCGAACTGCCCATGTCGACCAGCCAGTCAATAGCGACAGCGAGCGATGTTTGACATTCAGAATTACGCCGGCTTTGTCGCTGCGATCCTCATCTTCCAGTTGATTCCCGGTCCGGGAACGCTGGCCATTCTCGCCGCTACGGCGCGCAACGGCATCGGCGCCGGTGTCGGCGCCGTGCTCGGTACGCTGCTCGGCGACTTCTTCTACATGGCCGCCGCTGTCGGCGGCTTGGCTGCCACGATGCGGGCGCAGCCCTTGCTTTTCCAGACACTGCAATGGTTCGGCATCGCCTACCTGTGCTGGCTGGGCGGGCAGTTGTTGTTCAGGTCGGCGGCCGGCTTCGGTATGCAGGATGCCCCACGGCAAAGCGGTTGGCGCTTCTTCCGGCAGGCGCTGGCGGTGAGTCTGACCAATCCGAAAGTGCTGCTCTTTTTCGTCGCCTTCTTTCCGCTGTTTCTACGTCCGGACGCCTCGGCATGGACGCTGACGGCGATGATGGCGCACGTGACGCTGCTCAGCTTTGCTTACCAGTTGCTGCTGGTGCTGGCCGGCAACGCCGTCGCCCGCCGCCTGGCCAGACAGACCTGGGTCCAGCGTTGGGCGACACGCTGCGCGGGTATCGCTTTGCTCGGTTTTGCCGCCAAGCTGGCGCTCGACGAACGATGATCAACAGGCTGCCGCGCCTTCGATTCTGCCTGCTGCTGGCGTTGCTGTTGGCTGGCTGTTTTCCGTCGCCGGAAAAAGTCGGCGAACTGACGCGCACCTCGATCGAACAACGTCTGCGCAGCGATGACAAATACCGCCACAGCGGCGCCCAGGTGCTCGCCGTGCGCGTCACCGGCCAGACCGGCAAGGCCTATGACGCTGTGGCCACCATCAGCCATGCCGGCAAAAACCGCGACATTCCGCTCAAGATCGTCGTCGACGGCGTCAACCTCGAGTGGTTTTCCGGCGACGGGGCCTTTGATTTCCTCGTGCCTGTTTTGCCCGCGCCGTCTGCGTCTCCCGCCACTGCGGCACGACTACCGACCGTTTCGCCCCGGGTCGACCAGATTCCGCGTTGAGGACTGCTGAAATCGGCGCCTATTGCTGCTGCGCCTGCCCGCTGGTCTGTGGGCGACTCGTGAGCAGCGACACAGTCGGGTTGTTACGCGCGCGTTTCGATCGAGGGCTTTGCCGCACGCGGGAAAATCATTTCAACTGATCGCAGAGCTGAATGATCTTCATCAGCCGTTGTTTCTGTTCGCCATTGGCCAGTTTCTCCGCTTCGGCCGTGTTGCCGGACAGAATCGCCGGCACGACTTTTTCTTCGCGAACTTTGTTGAATTCACCCCAAACGGTTTTCAACTCGCTCGCGACGGCATTTTTCTCTGCCGGAACCTTCAATTCACTGACCAGTTGAGACACTTTGCTGGCGGAATCCTTGACGGTCTTCTGTTGATCGGGGCCACGCTTGTCGGGATTTTTCAACATCGTCAATAAGGTGTCGCGCAACGGCCCCATGGCGGCCTTGACGTCTGCGCCGGTCGAACTCCAGACGTTGGCGGATGAACACAGGCTGGCTGCCAACACGGTCGTTGACAAAAATTGATTGAAACGCATCTTTCCGAACTCCTGTCGTATTGAAGACATTTTCATTAAAGCTGGTGTTTGTATTGCTGTCAAAGCCGCGTCTATACTGCTTAAATCCAGGTTCCAGACGGAACCATTTGAAAACATTATGATTTAAAGGGAGATTGGATTGATGGCTGGCAAGAGCGTAAGCAGGGCGAGGATGTGCGGTGTAATGAAGGTCTTCAATCTCGGTCGGTGGATCGAAAGATCGCCTTTGCGGCAAAAGATCGTCGCCATCGGGCTGGCCTCCGGCTTGTCGATGGCCGTGGCGCTGTTCGTCTCGTCGCTCGGCTCAGTGGCCGTCCTGGTGATGCAAACCTCAGTTATCGATTCACGCGCCCTGGCTGACGAATCGGACAATATCAGCAAGGATCTGCAACAGGCGCTGATGTCAATCTCAAATTACATCAATGAGTCTTCTGAGGCACACTGGCAAAGCTACCGTGACGGGATGACGCGCGTCGCGGAAGCCTTGCAAAAAGTCCAGAAAAAATCTGTCGATAAGTCCTTGCAGTCGCAAATCGAAGAATTCACTTCTTTCGATTTGCCGTTGCTGACTTCGATTGAAAACGATATCAAGGAAGCCGCCGCGGCCGGTGATCGGCCACGCGCCGTGAAGTCCTTTGCCGAAGGGGTCCTGCCAGCGATGACCAAAGTGCGCCACACGGTCGATGAAGTGAACCATCTTGCCGGTGACGCGCTTGATCAGGCGCTGGACAAAACGCTCAAGCTGATTTACGGCACCTTGCTGCTCGGTTTTCTGTTGATGACCATCTCGTTGATCTTCGCCTATCGCTTTTCGAAATCGATTGCCGCGAAGCTCAGTAGTCCGCTGATCGAAGCAACGACCAACCTCGATAAGCAGACCGACATCACCCATGTCTCGGCGGCGCAGCTTCTTGAACAAGTGGAGCAACTGGAGCAGGCGAGTGCCGAGCAACAACGCGCGCTGACCACTTCCTACGAGGTGATGACCGTGGTTGACGATTCATTTCAGAGTACGTTGAAAGCGGTCAACCAGGCGCTCGTAACGGCGGAGCGGACCAACGAATCACTCAACGCCGGTTCCGATGCCGTCAGCGCACTGGACAAGTCGATCATGCACATTGTGCAGAGTACCAACGAGGTCATTACGGTGATCGAAAACGCCCATCAAACCGTCGGCGGAATCACCGGGCTGTTTCATGAAATCGATCAGCACAACCGGATGATCACCGAAATCGCCATGCAAACCAAAATCCTGTCGTTGAATGCTGCCATCGAGGCCGCGCGCGCCGGCGATCACGGCCGGGGTTTTGCGGTAGTCGCCGACGAGGTGTCCAGACTTTCGGCGGTGAGCAATTCGGCGGCCAGTGAAATCAACACCATGCTTGCCAGCGGGCGGGAAAGGGTGGCCAATCTGTCATCGACCATGCGCGTGCTCGCCGAAGACAAAGTGCAAGCGGCCAGACAACAGATCGGCGAAGGCGAGACTTCACTCGCCACGGCGCGCACCGTGCTGCAGGAAGTCTTCGGCCAAGTCCTTCATCTGTCTTCCGGATTGAAAGAAATCGGGGCGACCAATATGCAGCAGGAATCCTCGGTGGCCGACATCAAGAATCAGATGGACCGGCTGACGGCACTCGGGGTGAATAACCAGGCCGGTGTCGACGTGGTCGCCAAGCTGGCGCATGAACTAACCGAACAGGCGACCGCATTGCAGGACGT
>CAYRXO010000118.1:0-11585 GCA_964428215.1 uncultured Candidatus Accumulibacter sp.
GGTTTGTCTGGCCGGCGTCAAAGGCTGAACGATGCGGACCGTCTGCCCGTCTTGTCAGACCGCTTTCCACGTCAGCCCGCCGCAATTGCGCGCCCGCGCCGGACGTGTCCGCTGCGGCAAGTGCGCCTCTGCTTTCAATGCCCTGGATTATTTGTTCGACGATGACCAGCCCTTGCCGCAGCCAGCGGCCAATGAGCCATCCGCTGTCCAGCTTGCCGCTGACGTGGCACCGGCCATTACTGAGGTCCCGCAAGCCGTCGCCGAAGAGACTGCCGCGCTGACGACGACTCCAGAGAGCGCCGGGACGATGGTCTCGTTGGAGACAGCGCCAGAAGAAGCAGCGACAACACCGTCTTCAACCGTAGAAGCCAGCGAACCGCTCGACACCGCTGCGGCAGAAAACGTAGCAGCCGGAGAGCCCGCGCCGGCTGACATCCGCGACGCTGCGCCGCTGGCGACGGCACCCGCCGGAACTCAGACGCTACCCGGCGGCAACAGCGACTATCGCCGTTGGGTCAACGTTGCCAGCGATACGCCTGGCATTCTTGCTGCCCGGCAAGGCTATCGTCGCCCGTATCTGTTGGCCGCCGCCCTGCTGGCGCTGACGCTGCTCGGCCAATTGCTGTTCCACTTCCGCACTCCGCTGGCAATTGCCATTCCCACACTGTGGCCAGCGTTGAACTCATTGAGCGAAGTGCTGGGCACGGACATGCCGCTGTCGCGCCACATCGAGCAGATCAGTATCGAGAGTTCGGATTTGCAGGTCGAGCCGAACAAGAAAGGCAGCCTGATTCTGCAGGCGACATTGCGCAACCGTGCCGATTACCCACAAACCTATCCGGCGCTGGAATTGACGCTGACTGACGTCAACGACAGCGTGCTGGTCAAGCGGGTGTTCCTGCCCGGCGACTATCTATCGTCACCGGCTGACGGCAGCAACGCCTTTACGGCGCACACCGACCTCGACATCCGAATGTGGCTGGCCGCCAGCGAAGTCAATTCCGCCGGCTACCGCCTGTACGTCTTCTACCCCTGATCATCAGCTTCACGACAAGGCTCACTCATGCCCACGCTCATATGCGGCTCCATCGCTTTCGACAACATCATGGTTTTCCATGACCGGTTCAAGAACCACATCCTGCCGGAACAGATCCATATCCTGAACGTCGCTTTTCTGGTGCCGGAAATGCGCCGCGAATTCGGCGGTTGCGCCGGCAATATTGCATACAACCTCAAATTGCTCGGTGGCGAACCGCTGATCATGGCCACCGTCGGCGACGACGCCGGCCCCTATCTCAAGCGGCTCGAAGACCTCCAACTGTCGCGCAAATACGTCCGTCAGATCGCCGACAGTTTCACGGCACAAGCCTTCATCACCACCGACCTCGACGATAACCAGATCACCGCTTTTCACCCCGGCGCGATGAGCTTTTCGCACCACAATCAGGTTGGCGACGCACCGGAAGCGACGCTGGCCATCGTCGCGCCGGACGGTCGGAACGGCATGCTGCAGCACGCAGAAGATCTGGCGGCGGCCGGCGTGCCGTTCATTTTCGACCCCGGCCAGGGGATGCCGATGTTCAGCGGCGACGAGTTGCTGCAATTCATGCGTTTGGCCACTTACGCCTGTTTCAACGACTATGAAGCCAAATTGCTGTCCGACCGTACCGGCCGTTCGCTGGAACAACTGGCTGACGAAGTGCAGGCGCTGATCGTCACCCTGGGTGGCGAAGGATCGCGCATCTACGCCGACGGCTGCCACGACATTCCCCCCGCCCCGGCCGATGACCTGATCGACCCGACTGGCTGCGGCGATGCCTACCGTTCCGGTCTGCTGTATGGGATAGCCGCTGGTTGGGACTGGCCAGCAACCGGACGGCTGGCGGCGGTGATGGGCGCGATCAAGATCGGCCACCGCGGTGGACAAAATCACCGTCCCGACCGCGAGGAGATCGCTGCGCGTTATGCGCAGGCCTTCGGCGAACGTCCCTGGTAAAGCGTGGCAAACCCGGAATTGTCAATGGCAATTCAACGGCCTTCCTGACTCTGGTCAGCGCGAATCGCCGCCGATCGGACGGAGTTTGTTTAGTCGATGACCAACCGGGTTCCGGCCAGTCGATCATGCAGGAACTGCCGATCCCGGTCGAAAACAGCCCAGACGACCCCGACGCCGAGCAGAATCAGGCATGGCCAGGCCAACAAAAAGCGCAACAGCGCCTGCCCCGGGCGCACCGGCTGTCCGTCGCTGCCGATCAGTCGGATGCGCCAGGTTTTCATGGCTAGCGTCTGGCCACCGTTGCTCCAATACCAGACGAAATAGAGCAGCAAGACCAGAAAAAAATGCGCCTGCAACACCAGTGGTGTCGCCAGTCGATGCAAAAACGCGCCGATCAGCACATGCGGCACGACGAGCAAGGCCGCCAGCACACCCAGCAGCAACAGGGTTTCGTAAAGCATGCTCGCCAGACGGCGGGCCATGCTCGGCCATCGACCTGGCGACAAGAGGGAAATCAACGTTTACTGTCGGCATCAGCCGCGGTGGTCGCCGCTTCGGGAACGGCTGCAACTGGCACGCGGGTTTCAGGTGAATCAGCCGTTGCTGGTGGAACGACCACGCCGGGGGCCATGGTCGAAACAGCGGGTGAAGCCGGCGCAAGAACCGGTGCGGCATTCGGACGGCTGACGGTCACTGGCAAGCCAAGACGCAACTTGCCAGCCCCGGTTGTCGCCTGCTCCTTGAGTCTTTCCTTCTCTTCTGCTGGCAGGCTCGAGTACTCCTGCCATTTCTGGCGCAGCGCTTCCTTTTTCTCGATTGGCAACTTGTTGGCATTCTTGAAGTTTTCACGCGCCAAACGGCGTTGCTCGGGCGTCAGTTTGCCCCACTCCTGCATTTGCGCCTGAATCCGGCGCTGTTCTTCCGGAGTCATACTGGCGAAACGGCGGGTAATTCCCAACCATTTCTTCTGGCGATGAAACTCCATTGCATCCCAGTCGCCACTCAAGGGAGCGAGAATCACCCGCTGTTCGATAGTCAACTCGCTCCATTGCGGCTGTGCAGGCGTAACGAGAGCCGCCGTACCGGCGACATCGGCCGAAATGGCCACCGAAGAAGCCAGGCTAGAGAGAATCAGCGCGAGGCTGAGCTTTTTAGCCATGTCGCGAAGCCCTTATCGGTGAACGCCGCGATCGGCAGTTCGTCGGCCAATAATGCACTGTCAAGGACTTCAAGTTCGGCAATATCCTGTTCGGCAGACCAGTAGGTATATCCCATGATCCCCACCGCGATCACAACCGAAAGCAATACTTGGCGGATATGCAGGCTCTCAAAATGATCCTGGACGAAACCGCCCACCCCCGCCAGCAGCGACTGCCTGACAGCGACTTTCTGTCGCGACAACGCGCGTGCCCTGATCGCATCGAGACGATTGACAGTGGACGGCGATACATTATGCAGGCCGCGATTCAAGTGCTGCCGAATCCTGTAGGTGAAATGTTGTTCGTTCATAGCGAAATTCCTTTGCTTTTCAGCGCCGCCGCCAGCGTGTGATTGGCACGGGAACAGTGAGTCTTGACACTGCCCTCCGAACAGCCCATCACCGCCGCAGTTTCAGCGACATCCATATCTTCCCAGTAACGCAATAAAAAAGCTTCACGTTGACGAGCCGGCAAAGACTGGATTTCTTTTTCTATTATCCCAAGAATTTGCGCCTGTTCGAATTGGCCGAGCGGATCTTGCGGGCCACTGGACGCCGTTTCGCTATTGATGGACTCCAGTGGATCGAAATCTTCGTCGTCGCTGGGTGACAAAGCCGACAACAACGTCGTCCACAGAGAGCGGACCTTGCTGCGCCGATAAAAATCACGGATAGTGTTCTGCAGAATACGCTGGAAGAGCATCGGCCATTCGTCGGCTGGCCGGTCGCCGTATTTTTCGGCGAGCTTCATCATCGCGTCCTGCACGATGTCGAGCGCAGACTCTTCATTGTGCACGGCAAACATCGCTTGCTTGAAAGCACGCCGTTCGACGGCGATGAGGAAATCCGACAATTCGCGTTGGCTGCCCAGAGCGAGGATCCTTGCTGTATGAGAGGGAAGCGAGCTTCCGAAAAGGTCGTTTTCCTGAATGTCTTGACCAATCGCGAAGCAGGCATTAACGTTGCATACTTTTTTAAGCAAATTGCTTGCTGAGGCGACGGCAATGACGATGATAACCGGTGCGGAGATTGTAATCAGGTGCCTGCAGGAAGAAAAGGTCGACTATGTATTCGGCTATCCTGGAGGCTCGGTCCTTCATATTTATGATGCCTTATTCAAACAGGATCAGATCAAACACGTCCTGGTGCGGCACGAACAGGCGGCGATTCATGCGGCCGATGGTCTGGCCCGTTCATCACACAAGGTCGGCGTTGCGCTGGTCACCTCCGGGCCGGGTGCCACCAACTCGGTCACCGGCATTGCCACTGCCTACATGGACTCCATTCCGCTGGTGATCATCACCGGCCAGGTACCCACCGATTACATCGGTCAGGACGCCTTCCAGGAATGCGATACCGTTGGTATCACCCGTCCTTGTGTCAAGCACAATTTCCTGGTCAACGATGTGCACAAGCTGGCGATCACCATCAAGAAGGCTTTTTACATCGCCAACAGCGGCCGCCCGGGTCCAGTCGTGGTCGACATTCCGAAAGATGTCACCGCGGCCAAATGCAAGTTCGAGTATCCGGAAACCATCCAGATGCGCTCGTACAATCCGGTACTGAAAGGGCATCTCGGTCAGATCAAGAAAGCCGTGCACCTGCTGCTCGAAGCCAAACGGCCGATGATCTATACCGGCGGCGGCGTCATTTTATCGAACGGCGCCAGACAACTGACCCGATTGACCCAGCGGCTCGGTTTTCCGATCACCAACACCTTGATGGGTCTTGGTGCCTATCCTGGCACGGATCGGCAATTCCTCGGCATGCCGGGAATGCACGGCACGCTCGAAGCCAATCTGGCGATGCAACATTGCGATGTACTGCTGGCCATCGGTGCTCGTTTCGATGATCGAGTCATCGGCAACCCGGTCAATTTCGCCTCGATACCACGCAAAATCATTCACATCGATATCGATCCGTCATCGATTTCCAAGCGTGTGCAGGTCGACGTGCCGATCGTCGGCAACGTGCCCGATGTGCTCGACGAAATTATGCGTCTGCTGGAAGCCGGCCATGCCACTCCGGATAGCGAAGCCCTGGCCGCCTGGTGGAAACAGATCGACGAATGGCGTGATAAGGAGTGCTTGAAGTACAAGCCCAAGAAGACAATGATCATGCCGCAATACGTCATCGAAAAGCTGTACGAAATCACCGACGGCAAGGCCATCGTCACCTCCGACGTCGGACAACACCAGATGTGGGCCGCGCAGTATTACAAATTTGAAAAACCGCGCCGCTGGCTCAATTCCGGCGGCCTCGGAACGATGGGTGTCGGTCTGCCCTATGCCATGGGCGCCGCGCTGCAGAACCCGGATTCGCAAATCGTCTGCATCACCGGTGAAGGCTCGATCCAGATGTGCATCCAGGAGCTATCGACCGCCAAACAGTTCCGATTGCCGATCAAGATCATCAATCTCAACAACCGCTACCTCGGCATGGTCCGGCAATGGCAAGAGATGTTTTATGGCAGCCGCTACTCCGAATCGTACATGGATTCGCTGCCCGATTTCGTCAAGCTGGCTGAAGCTTACGGCCACGTCGGCATTCGCATCGAACGTCCCGAAGACGTCGAACCGGCGCTGCGCAAAGCCTTTGTTGAGCACAAGGACGACTTGGTCTTCCTGGATGTGATCACCGACCAGAAAGCCAACGTCTTCCCGATGGTTGCTGCTGGCAAGGGCCTGGCAGACATGATCCTGAGCGAAGAACTGTAAGGAAAAGCAAAGATGCGACATATTATTTCCATTCTGCTGGAAAACGAAGCTGGCGCGCTGTCGCGTGTTGCTGGACTCTTTTCGGCGCGCGCCTACAATATCGAGACCCTGACTGTCGCCCCGACTGAAGATTTATCGCTGTCGCGGCTGACCATTGTCACTTCCGGCACCGACGCGGTGATCGAACAGATCACCAAGCAACTGAACAAGCTGATCGATGTCATCAAGGTCGTCGATCTCTCCGAAGCAGCGCACATCGAACGCGAGCTGATGCTGCTCAAAGTCCGGGCGACGGGCAAGGACCGCGAAGAACTGAAGCGGCTGACCGACATCTTCCGTGGCAACATCATCGACGTCACCGAGTCGACCTATGTCGTCGAACTCACCGCCAGCGCCGCCAAGCTCGACTCCTTCATCCAGGCCATCGACTCCGGTCTGATTCTCGAAACGGTGCGCACCGGCGTTTGCGGTATCGGCCGGGGCGAGCGGATTCTCAAAGTCTGATCAGACCGCATAGCACACGAGGACATACATGAAAGTTTATTACGACAAGGACGCCGACCTCTCGCTGATCAAGGGCAAGAAAGTCACCATCGTCGGTTACGGCTCGCAGGGTCACGCACATGCACAAAATTTGAGCGACTCCGGCGTCAAGGTGACGGTTGGCTTGCGCAAGGACGGTGCCTCCTGGAGCAAGGCGGAAAATGCCGGTCTGCACGTCGAGGAAGTGGCCACGGCAGTGAAGAACGCCGACGTGGTGATGATTCTGCTCCCGGATGAAAGCGCACCCCAGGTCTACAACGACGAGATCGCCCCCAATATGAAAAAAGGGGCGGCGCTGGCTTTTGCGCACGGATTCAACGTCCATTACAACCAGATCGTCGCCCGCGACGACCTTGACGTGATCATGATCGCGCCGAAAGGGCCAGGCCATACCGTCCGTTCCGAATACCTGCGTGGCGGTGGCGTTCCTTCCTTGATCGCCGTGCATCAGGATCGTTCCGGCAAGGCCCGCGATCTGGCGTTGTCGTATGCTGCCGCCAACGGCGGCACCAAGGGCGGCGTCATCGAAACCAACTTCCGCGAAGAGACCGAAACCGACCTCTTCGGCGAACAGGCGGTCTTGTGCGGCGGCGCAGTCGAACTGGTCAAAATGGGATTCGAAACCTTGGTCGAAGCCGGCTACGCACCTGAAATGGCCTATTTCGAGTGCCTGCACGAACTCAAACTGATCGTCGATCTGATGTACGAAGGTGGCATCGCCAACATGAACTATTCGATCTCGAACAACGCTGAATTCGGCGAATACGTTACCGGTGGCGAAGTGATCAACGAACAATCGCGGGTGGCGATGCGTAACGCACTCAAACGCATCCAGAACGGCGATTACGCCAAGATGTTCATCCTCGAAGGTCGTACCAACTATCCGGCGATGAGCGCCCGTCGCCGCATGATCGCCCAGCATCCGATCGAAATCGTTGGTGGCAAACTGCGCGACATGATGCCCTGGATAAAGAAAAACCGTCTTGTCGATCAGAGCAAAAACTGAAACCGCCATCAATTGCCGTGAGAAGCGACCCATCAGCGCTTTTCACGGCAAACCAAACCAAGAGCGCACCAGCCGCACCCGTGTGGCACTTGCCTATCGACGAGAGTAATGACCTGAGTTGCTCCGCACTGCCAGCCGGACAAATTTCATCGCTCGTAACTCCCCGGTCGCGCCCGTTCAGATGATTCCGGACCGACTTTCCAACAATCCGCTGCCGCGATGCCCAATCTGAAGCCGGGCAAGAGCCTGTTCAACCCCGAGTTGCGTCGGCGGGGGATTTACGTTCTGCCGAACCTCTTCACCACGGCGGCACTGTTTTGTGGTTTTTTTGCCATCGTCCAGGCCATGAAAGGCGTGTTCGAACAATCTGCGGTGGCGATTTTCGTTGCCATGGTCCTCGACGGGCTGGACGGCCGTGTCGCACGCATGACACGCACGCAAAGCGCATTCGGTGCCGAATTCGATTCACTCTCCGACATGGTCTCCTTCGGCGTCGCACCGGCTCTGGTGGTTTACGCCTGGGCATTGAAAGACATGGGTCGGTTAGGCTGGATCGCCGCCTTCATTTACTGCGTCGGTGCCGCGTTGCGTCTGGCCCGTTTCAACAGCACGCTGGAAGTGGCTGACCGGCGTTGTTTCCAGGGACTGCCCAGCCCAGCGGCAGCGGCGTTGGTCACCGGTTTCTTTTGGGTGATGATCGACAAGGACATCGCACCTGCCGAAGTCCGTTGGCTGGCTTGCGGACTGGTCATTTTTGCCGGCATCTCGATGGTCAGCAGCATCCCTTTCTACAGCTTCAAGACACTCAATCTGCGCCGCAGCGTCCCTTTCATATTCATCGTCGCTATCGCCATTGCATTTGCCGTCATCTCCTACGACACACCGGTGGCATTGTTCGGCCTGTTCGTCGTATATGCCCTGTCGGGTTACGTCCAGGCACTGCTTCCCTTGCTCAAAAAGAAGCCACCAATGCATGAAGAGTAGTGCCTATTTCTTCTGATCAGGGTACGCTTTACCACTCGCTCCAGTATGAGATGCAAACGATCCCGTCTTTGCCATTGGAACAGAAGTGTGAAGAGTCGATCTGGTCAATCGGCAGCCGATGCGCTAGACTGCGGACTGGTCTCAACAGAAGGGTGCTTAGCTCAGTTGGTAGAGCGCTAGCCTTACAAGCTGGATGTCGGCGGTTCAAGCCCGTCAGCACCCACCAGCCTTTTTCAGCCGGTATTCGTCCCCGTACCGTCTTTTATCGACTCGGCATATCGATCACCCAGTCAGGCCGGCTAGCTAAAGTTTCCTGCTCATCCTGGATCTTGCCATGGGAAGACGATCTTTCAGGCCGTCCCGGACTGGCTCAACGAGCCGAGCATTTTTCCGGCAACTGACGAGGCAAGGAATAAGTGGGTCACTTCGGGCCGCAGCAATACGCAAGAAGGCCACCTTACGCTATCATGGCCGCTATCGTAGCCCGCCATGCCCGGTTGACAAGAGATTGGCTACGCCGTCATAGACTTTCGATCGCAAATCAAATCGTTTATGGAGCCTGGGAGATTTTCTGCCACTCCAGTACTGCCTTGGGGCGAACAGCGGTTCGCTTTTTTTTTCGCTCAATTTTTCAACGAGTTAAAGAGCAACGACCATGTTTTTCGACAGCGTTCGCAATAACAAAAGGATCGTTCAGATCTTTCTTGCCGTGATCACCCTCCCGTTTGCCTTTTGGGGAATCGATTCCTACGTTCGCGGCACCGGCGCTGGCACCGATCTGGCCAAGGTGGGTGATAGCAAAATATCGCTGCCTCAATTCGAACAAGCCTGGCGTAACCAGCAGGAACGCCTGCGCCAGACATTGGGGTCTAATTACGATGCCGAGGCGATGAACACTCCGGAAGTCAAACGGGCGGTTCTCAACTCGCTGATTGATCAGCGACTATTATTGCTCGAAGCAGCACAGGGACGACTCGAGATCAACGATGCGCAGGTGCGTGATGTGATCAGCAAAATTCCCGGCTTGCAGGAAAACGGTCAGTTTTCAATGCCTCTGTTCCAAGCAGCGCTGGCCCGACAAGGAAAGTCGGAGGGTCAATTTGTCGCCCAGATGCGTCAGGATCTGACTTTGCAGCAACTGGTGCTGGCGATCGCTGATACCGGCCTGGCGGGCAGCACCGGCAGTGACATGCTATTGCGGCTGCAAACCGAGCAACGACAGGTCACCGAAGCGCGGATCAGCGCCGCAGCGTTCGTCAAGCAGGTCAATATTGACCCCTCGGCTGCCCAAAAATTCTACGACGACAATCTCAAACGCTTCGAGCTGGCCGAACAGGCTCGCGCAGAGTACCTCATCCTGTCGCTCGATACCTTGCTGTCGCAAGCGCAGATCAACGATAAGGACGTTGCCGCCTGGTATGAAGGTCATCGCGAGCGTTATCAACAAAACGAGGAAAGACGTGCCAGCCACATCCTCATTGTCACCAATAGTCCTTCGGATAAAGAAAAGGCGCGCGCTCAAGCGGAAAAGGTGCTCAAGGAGGTGCAGGCGGCACCGGGCAGGTTCGCCGAACTCGCCCGTCAGCATTCGCAAGATCCGGGGTCGGCCGAAAAAGGTGGTGATCTCGGCTTTTTCGGGCGTGGCGCCATGGTCAAACCTTTTGAAGATGCCGCCTGGAATCTGCGAGAGAATGAAATATCCGCTTTGGTGGAATCCGATTTCGGCTTCCACATCATCAAATTGACCGGCATCAAAACGGCCATTCAGCGCTCTCTCGCTGACGTGCGCAGTGAAATCGTCGATGAACTGAAGCGGCAATCCGCCGCCAAACAGTTCGCCGAAGCGGCAGACGCTTTCAGCAACATGGTTTATGAACAACCGGATAGTCTGCAGGCAGCAGCCGAACGTTTCCATCTCAAAATCCAGCAATCCAACTGGATCCCGCGCAACCCGACAGCGGAGACCCTTGCCAGCCTGGGTCAGCTGGGCCACCCAAAAGTCCTGGCCGCCCTATTTGCCGAGGATTCGCTGAAAAACAAACGGAACACCGAAGCCGTCGAAATCGCCCCGAATACTTTGTTGTCGGCGCGAATCATCGAGTACAAACCCGCTGCGCGCAAACCCTTCGAGAACGTCAAAGCGGAAATCGAGGGCTTGTTGCGTGCGCAACGCGCAGCCACTTTGGCGCGCGAAGCCGGTAATAAGCAATTGCGCGCGTTACGGGAAGGCGGTGAAGAAAAGCTGCAGTGGCAGCCCTTGCAGACGCTGACCCGCCAGGATCGTCAGAAGATGCCCTTGTCCGCTTTGAAAGCGGTGTTCCGTGCCGATACGCAGAAACTGCCGGCCTACGCGGGTGCAGAAACGAATAATGGTGATTACGTGCTCTACAAAATCGTCAAGGTCTCTCAGCCGGAACCGGCCGATCCGGCGCAGAATAACGCCCAACGCCAAGCTTTGCAGCGCGAGTACGGCAAAATCCTCGGCCAGGAGGATTTTGCCGCTTACCTGGCCGGTTTACGCGCACGCTATAAAATCGACATCAACAGCACAGCGTTCAGCAAGGAGAAATGAGGCATTGTGACGGACGGACAAAACTGAGTCCGTCCTTTACCCTCTCCTTTTGGGCACCGCTCAGACCGAGAAAGATGATCCGCAGCCACAGGTTGACGACGCATTCGGATTTTTGATCACGAACTGTGAACCTTCCAGGCCGTCGGTGTAATCGATTTCAGCGCCGACCAGATATTGATAGCTCATCGGGTCGATGAGCAGGGTGACGCCGTTCTTTTCCAGAGCCGTATCGTCTTCGTTGGCGACTTCATCGAAAGTGAAGCCATACTGAAAACCGGAACAACCGCCGCCAGTCACGAATACTCGTAATTTCAGATCGGGGTTGCCTTCCTCTTCGATCAGTTCCTTGACTTTACTCGCCGCACTGTCAGTAAACACAAACGGCAATGGAATTTCGGTAGCTACGTTCATCAGTGAATCCTCCAGTTGGAAAACGGTGTACAGGGCCAGTTGCGCCAGATGGTGACTGGCCAACGCTGAGCGTATTCTAGCCGCCTGTCGGACCCGACTAGGCCGGCTGCAAAATGTGGGTAAACGGCTCATTTTTCCCCGGTTCTCGGCGCGAATAG
>CAYRXO010000119.1:0-11481 GCA_964428215.1 uncultured Candidatus Accumulibacter sp.
ATTTTCTGGATTTCGTCGATGCTCAACACGAAGGTACCGTCGCAGATGCGACTGGCGGTGCGGGCTTTTTTCCAGCAGCGGACCAGCCAATCGCCATCCCTGGGGTCGCCAACGCCAACTTCGACAGCGTCGTCATGAAGACTGGAAAAGCTTTGCGCGACGGCATCGCTGGCCGGGTCGGCTGATACCGAGAGAAAGCTGTTGGCGGGTCGCCCCTGTAGAACCTGCCGGACCATGGTCGATTTCCCAATCTGCCCCGGGCCGGCGACGATGTTCATGAAGCGGACCGGTTCGCCAAGACGGGCTTGCAGAATGGCAAAAGCGTGGCGGCGTATTTCCGTTATTGATTACTTCCAATATGCGCAGCACTGCCGCTAATGGCAACCGATAGGCGCAAAAAAGCCCGGAATGACCGGGCTTTTTGGGTATCGATGCGCCTTACGGCGCCACACTGCGCAGCAGCTAACTAGCAGCTATAGTAGAGATCAAATTCGACCGGGTGGGTAGTCATGCGCACCTTGTTCACTTCCTCCATCTTCAGATCGAGGTAGGCATTGATCCAGTCGTCGGAGAAGACGCCACCGCGGGTCAGGAAGTCGCGATCCTTGTCGAGCGAAGCAAGTGCTTCTTCGAGGCTGGCGCAGACGGTCGGGATTTTGGCATCTTCTTCCGGCGGCAGGTCGTAGAGATTCTTGTCGGCCGGATCGCCGGGGTGAATCTTGTTGACGATGCCGTCGATACCAGCCATCAGCAGCGCCGAGAAGCACAGATACGGGTTGGCGATCGGATCGGGGAAGCGCGTTTCGATACGCCGGGCCTTGTCGGAAGCGACGTGTGGCACGCGGATCGACGCGGAACGGTTCTTCGCCGAGTAGGCGAGTTTGACCGGCGCTTCATAGTGCGGCACCAGCCGCTTGTAGGAATTGGTTCCCGGATTGGTGATCGCGTTCAACGCCTTGGCGTGCTTGATGATGCCGCCGATATAATAGAGCGCCAGTTCCGACAGCCCGGCGTAACCGTTGCCGGCGAAGAGGTTCTTGCCGTCTTTCCAGATCGACTGGTGCACGTGCATGCCGGAACCGTTGTCGCCGACGATCGGCTTGGGCATGAAGGTGACGGTTTTGCCGTACTGGTTGGCAACGTTGTGCACCACGTACTTCAGCATTTGTGTCCAGTCGGCGCGCTTGACCAGCGTGCTGAACAGCGTGCCGATCTCGCACTGACCGGCGGTGGCGACTTCGTGATGGTGTACTTCGACCGGGACGCCGATCGATTCGAGGGTCAGCACCATCGCCGAACGGATGTCATGCAGGCTGTCTACCGGCGGCACCGGGAAATAGCCGCCCTTGACGCCTGGACGGTGTCCGGAACCGCCTTCGCCTTCCGACTTCTCGCCGTTGGTCCATGCGGCTTCCTGCGAATAAATTTTCAGGTTGCAGCCGGACATGTCCACGTTCCAGGCCACCGAGTCGAAGATGAAGAATTCCGGCTCGGGTCCGAAGTAAGCAGTGTCGCCAATGCCGCTGGACTTGAGGTAGGCTTCGGCGCGCTTGGCGATCGAGCGCGGATCGCGATCGTAGCCGCGTCCGTCGGCCGGATCGACGACGTCGCAGGTCAGGACAATGGTCGTCTCATCGAAGAAAGGATCGACGTAGGCCGTGCTCGGATCGGGCATCAACTGCATGTCGGAGGCCTGGATTCCCTTCCATCCGGCGATCGACGAACCGTCGAAAGCGTGGCCGGTTTCAAACTTGTCTTCATCGAACGCACTGACCGGCACCGTGACATGCTGCTCCTTGCCACGGGTGTCGGTGAAGCGGAAGTCGACGAACTTCGCTTCGTTTTCCTTGACCATTTTGACGACATCTTTCGGGCTTGCCATTGCAAAAATCTCCTGAACGGGTGCCGGGCGATCCGGCGATAGAGAAAATCGGGTACAAGAAAAGAAAGCAGAAAATATGCCAATATTCAGCTTGCCAATTTTTCATTGTGCCACAAGGGCCGGGCGACAAGCGGAGACGATGGCTGTTTTTTCAACGCACCAGCACGGTGCGCCAGGCGCATTTATGCACCGTACTGGTGCGTTACAGGCGATCGGCGATCCCGCCGGGCAACTGTTTTATACTTGCGCGCTGATTCTCTCCTACCCATCGAAGCGAGCGTGCCATGGGAAAATTGACCGATCTGTTGCAACTCGCCCGCGCGCGCGGTCAGGAACTGCAGTTGCCTTACGCCGGGGCATTGACCCCCGTGGAGGCGTACAAGGTGTGGCAACTCGCGCCTGGTGCCAATCTGGTCGACATCCGTACTCAAGCCGAGTGGGACTGGGTCGGGCGCATCCCCGGCGCGATCGAAATCGAGTGGCAGAGTTATCCGGGCAGCAAAGCCAATCCGCACTTCTTGACACAGTTCAAGAAACAGGTCGATCGCGAAGCGCTGGTGTTGCTGATCTGCCGCAGCGGTGTGCGTTCGCATCACGCGGCGGCGCTGCTGACCGAAGAGGCGCAATTCGAGTGCTACAACGTTCTCGAAGGTTTCGAAGGCGACAAGGATGCGCATGGGCAGCGCGGGCTGGTCGGCGGCTGGCGTCTCGCCGGCCTGCCGTGGCACAGTTGACCTCTTGCCAACCGGAATGAATCTTTCCCCGTTTTCCCGGTCTGTCTCCCCCCGGGTCCAATGACGAGCCAAACATGCACACCGCCACCATCCATTTCGACAAATTCAATCAACTGCCGGACGCCGACTGCCACCGGCGCATCCTTGCCGCGCGCGATCGGCTCGGCAAGGAAGCCGTGCTGCTCTGTCATCACTATCAGCGCGCCGACGTCTATCAATACGCCGATCTGACCGGTGACTCGCTGAAGCTCTCGCGCCTGGCGTCGCAGACCGACTCGCGTTTCATCGTCTTCTGCGGCGTGCACTTCATGGCCGAAGTGGCCGACATCATGTCCCAACCGGAACAGATCGCCATCCTGCCCGACCTGGCGGCCGGTTGCTCGATGGCCGACATGGCGAATCTGGCCAAGGTCGAACGTTGCTGGCGCGAACTCGGCGAGGCGATCGATGTCGAGCAGCAGGTGACGCCGGTGACCTACATCAACTCGGCAGCCGATCTGAAGGCCTTCTGCGGCGAGCACGGCGGCATCGTGTGCACCTCGTCGAACGCCGGCACCATCGCCCGCTGGGCATTCGAGCGGCGGGAAAAAATTCTCTTCTTTCCCGATCAGCACCTCGGTCGCTGGACCGGTTGGCAAATGGGCATTCCGCTCGACGAAATGCAGGTCTGGGACCCGGATCTGGAAATGGGCGGCTTGACCGTCGAGCAGATCCGCCGCGCCAAGCTGCTGCTGTGGAAAGGCCATTGCTCGGTGCATCAGATGTTCCAGCCGGCGCATATCCTGCGCTATCGCAACCAATATCCGGACGGACTGGTCATCGCCCACCCCGAGTGCAGCTTTGAAGTGTGCAAACAGTCCGATTTCGTCGGCTCGACCGAGCACATCGTGCGCACGATCAAGGAAGCGGCACCGAATACCCGCTGGCTGGTCGGCACCGAACTGAATCTGGTCAATCGTCTGGCCGAAGAAGTCAGGCACGAAGGCAAGATCGTCCAGTTCATGGCACCGACGGTGTGCATGTGTTCGACGATGCAACGCATCGATCCGCAGCATCTGGCTTGGACGCTGGAAAATCTGGCCGATGGCAACGTCGTCAATCAGATTCAGGTACCCGAACACGAGCGCGAGCTGGCCAAACTGGCGCTCGACCGCATGCTGGCCGTTTCCTGACTGCAGGTGAAGCAGATATTTGCGGCGAGGAACGCATGCCGACGATGAACGACATTCCCGCCCGCTGCCGCATATTCGGCATCCGCAACTGCCAGAGCATGAAAAATTCCTTTGCCTGGCTGAGCGCGCACGCGATCGCCTACGATTTCATCGACTACCGGCAAAATCCGCCCAGCCGTGCGCAGCTCGAGGCATGGAGCCGTGCCGTCGGCTGGTCGACCCTGCTCAATACCCGCGGTACGACCTGGCGGCGGCTCAGCGACGACGAGCGATCCGCCGTCGACGCGCAGAAAGCCTGGCGCCTGATGGCCGCCTATCCGACGCTGATCAAGCGGCCGGTGCTCGACACCGGCAACGCCTTGCTGGTCGGCTTCGACCCGGCGCGCTACGCCAGCGCTTTCGCCGCCGAGGGCGGACGATGAGCGACGATCGCGACAGCGTCAGCCGCTTTCTGCTGGAAAATCTCGACATCAGCGGCACGCTGGTACGCATCGGGCCAGTGTGGCGGCAGATGCTCGCCGGCCGGGATTACCCTGCCAACATCGTTCAGCTGCTCGGCGAAATGACCGCCACCACGCTGCTGCTCGGCGACAAGCTGAAGCAGCCCGGACGGTTGACCACCCAGTTGCGCGGCAGCGGTCCGCTGAGCCTGCTGGTCATTGATTGCAGCCAGCGCCTGCAATTGCGCGGCATGGCGCGTTGCCAGGACGTGCCGGCAGAGGGCACGATACGTGAACTGCTCGGCCAGGGGCAATTGCTGCTCTCGCTGGAACTGGCCGCGATGCGCGAACCGTATCAAAGCATCGTGCCGCTCGAAGGCGAAACCATCGCTGAAATTTTTGAACACTACACCCGACGTTCCGAACAGCAGGCGGCGCGGCTGTTGCTGGCCGCCTCGCCGACCGCGGCGGCCGGACTGCTGCTGCAGAAATTGCCCGACGCCGACCTGCACGACGCGGACGGCTGGACACGAGTCGACGCGCTGGCGACGACGATCAGCACGACGGAATTGCTCGACTTGCCGGCCGAAGAACTGTTGCAGCGCGTTTTTCATGAAGAAACGGTGCGCCTATTCCCGGCACGCGCCGTCGAATACAACTGCCCCGAGGATTGGGAAAAGGTGCGCGCCATGTTGCGCGCGCTCGGCCGCGACGAAGTGTATGCCGCGCTGCACGAGCGCGGTGAAATCCTCATCCGCGACGACATCTGCAACCGCGAGTACCGCTTCGACGCCATGGCGATCGCCGAACTGTTCGCTGACTCCGTTACCCCGTCGCCAACCGTGCATTGAAGCGCCGCTCGCGCTGAGGAACTTACCGTTTCGGGTAGCCGGATTATCAGGTGGGGCGGCATGAATTCCCGAGTTAGAACTCTCCCTCGAAGAATCGCCCAAGCACGGTCGAGACCTTGAGAATCGTAGCCCCGTTCCTAGCCGCCTGTCGGACTTGATGGGTCGAAGCGAAAAAAGTGGGAAACGAGATCAGTTTTTCACGGGTTTCAAGCGAATAGTTGTTCTATTCGCGCCGAGAACCGGGGAAAAATGAGCCGTTTACCCACATTTTGCAGCCGACCTAGTCAAGTCCGACAGGCTGCTAGGCTAGCAGGGTAATTATTTTGTCTACACCCTCTTACAAGATCAACCGCACTCTGGCAATCGACAAAATCAAGCGGCAGACCGGTCGTTGGCTTCTCACGGTCTCCACCACCGCACGCCGTCTCAAACCCATTCTTGAAGAAATCGCTTTGAATCTGCAGAAGTTCGTTCTCGATCGCAAAAGGCTTAGCCTCAAACGCGTCTGTCTCATGCTTACAAGTAGACATGACAAAAAACTAAACTGCGAGAATTGCTCTGCCCTGTACCCGGTCGCGATAGCGGACAACGTTCCATTCGCCGTAATCCTTGCGCTCGAAATGCCATAGCAGCCGCTCGAGCGACTGCGCTGCGGGCTGCCGGTGCCGGCGAGCAGTTGCTGGTGAAGTTCGCTCGCGGATGCAAGCGGCTTTTCGCTCAACAGCGCGTACAGCGTCTGATTCCCGACAGGTGCCGTGATATGAGCCCAGCGATCTTCGCTGAACGGCAGGCGACTGCGCGACGTGCGCAGAGATCCGTCAAGCCAGCGTCGCTCGATGTCGTCCATCCTGCTGACAGAACGATGCGGCAACAGACACTCGATCTTCTCGGAATCCTCGGCGAGCAAAAGCAGGCCGATGCCGTCGGGTTTGTTGGCACGTTTGGCCCAGTCCCTTCCAGGTCGAGTGCGATGCAGACGTCTTCGCCAAGCCGAAAGAGCGGCAGTGATTCATTTTCATCGCCGCCTTCGTCGTCGTCTTCATCGTCGAGAGCGAGGCCTATCGCGTCGCCGAGTACTCCCGGCGGCAAGATGCGCCGCTGCAAGGTGAAACCGGCGAGCGAGACGGCGTTCTCGGCAACATCGTGCCAGGAGCGCGGCGGGCAGTACTTGTGTTGCTGCAACCAGATCCTGAAAGCAATCAGTTCGCCGCACGACATATCGCGCGGGATGCCGAAGACGTGCTTGCCCCGAGACCGGGTCGCGCGAAAGAGATCGCGGCACAGCGTATCGAAGTGTTTTGCGGGCACCGGCTGCGGATTGTTCTTGACAACCCAGTTCGCGATCGCCTGCGGCGTCACCCCCAGAAGGCGTGCCAAGCGTTGGTCGCCGCTTTCCTGGCGCGATTTTGGCGTGGACTGTGGCTTCTTCGCGCGCTCGTGTTTCCCTGTGGGATTCGCGGCCAGAGCACGCATTTGCGCAGCCAAGGACAATCTGCCGGAAAACTCGTTGTGGGCGGGGCCACGCCCAGCCTCTATGTCTTCGCCATTTTCTTCCGATCCATCTTCGCCGTCGTCGGACACGCTGTCATTCTCCTGACGCACATCCTGCCAGGCCCACTCGTACAGCGCGTCCAGCTTCTGGCGCAGGCTGGGAACTTCGACAGGCGGCACCTTGGGGCGGGGTTTTGCGGCAGGAGAAGCAGGCATGGCGGACTCGCGACGAGCACGGTGGAGAGCGGCAAGACAGGGAACGGAGCACGGCGGGACGCGCCACCGAACCAGACGAGCATAGCGCTACTTGCGTACATCGGAAAGCGTAACTGATTAATTCAGTGTGATTCGACAGCGAGGCACTTCAATCTGAATCAATTCGAGATTGGTCGAGTTGGTGCGAGTTGGTGCGAGTTGGTGCGAGAGCGCGTTCCGACAACGCGGTGCTTCCGACACCGTGAGGTCTCTGTCCCCGGGCCTGCGGCATCCCCGGAGACTTCGCGGAACTCCCGCTGCCGCTTCTTCAGCGACAAGGAGTCTGACCATGAGCACCCTGTGCCGCAATTTGTTGTCCCGTGTCGCCGTTGTCGCCGTCGCCACCGCCGCCTTGTCCGGCACAGTGCAGGTGACAACGAACGATTTCCTCGCCGGTGTCGATGCCACACCTCTGACCGTCGCCGCTTTCATTTCCGGGCGGAGCGAATTCACAAGCATGCTTGAACACTGATCCAGATCGACAAAACAAAGGCATAATGCCAGTTAAAGCAAGACATGCTGCCGCGGGGGTTATCGATGCCATATCAAGATCGTCATTCATCGTCTGCACGCTATCTGCAAGCACGGGTGACCAAGGTTTTCCCCGATGGCGGACTGGAAGCCGAGCCGCGCCAGCCGGCGAACACGGTCGCTGCGCGAATCAAGGTGCATCACTATCACCTGCCGGCCGACCGCCGGCCGCCGAACGAAACATACCGCCCGGGCGATGCCGTTGCGTTGTTCATTTACGATGATCGGCGCGCGCGCGCCGACCCGGCCAAGGCGGCCTACGCCTCGGCGATCTGGGCCGATCCGGCCGCCAATCCTTGGGAAAACGCGCACACGCTGACCGGTCTGACCGTCACCGGCTCGGTGATCGGTTTCCCGGACGACCGGCACGCCATCGTCCTGCTCGACGGGCTGCTCGCCGACGCCTGGCTGAACGCCAGGGAGGTGCCGGACGCGCTGCCCTACTACCGCCACGCCGACGGCGCGCCGCTGGCGGATTTCCTCAGCCTCAACGACCGGATCAAGGCCCGCGTGCAAACGGTCGATCCTGGCGACTGCCGGCTCGATATTTCGATCGTCGACGCATTGCGTGCGTGGGAAGCGGCTTGCCGGCAAGCCATCCAGGATGAAGACGCGCCACCGGCCGGTTACGAGCGCCTGCGGCTGCCCGAACTCGCCGAGCACGACGAACAGATCTTTCTCTGGCAACCGACGGCCGGCCAGCTCGCCAACGCGCCGCCGGCCGAAGAATCGCCGCCGGCGAACCTTCCCGAGCGCGAACCCGCCACCGCCAGCCAGCCGATCTGGCGCGACGTGCGTTTGCTGATCGTCGAAAACGACACCGCTTTCGCCCACTCGCTGCAGGCATGGGTACATAGCCAGGGCGGCGCGGTCACGCTCTGCGCCGGCCACGACGACCTGCAGCGCCTGCTGAAGAACGGAAAAATCGACCATCTGGCCTTGACGCACGTCCTCTGCGATTTCAACCTGAGCAGCCACAACGAATCGAAAAAGTGTCACGACTGGCTGGCCATCCACCTGGGACGGCGCGCGTCGCCGGGCAACCCGCACGTCGCCTGGATGTCGGCGCAACCGGAAGCGGTGCGCCAGGCACGGCAAGCCGGCATGGCCGGTGGGGATGCACGCCTGAGCGGCTATCTGGCCGGATTGCCGCTGTTCGTCAAGCCGATTTTCTTTCGCGAACTGCACGCCTGGCTGACCGAAGGCCAGGCGCCGCGGCCGGACGACCCAGACGATCGCGGACAGCGGGCCCTCTGGCATGCCGAACACCCGGACGCGCCGGTCCTCGAGCGCGCACACGCCGCGCTCGCCCAGTTCTGCCGGGCCGGCAAAGCGCTGGCGGCGCTGTGGATCGACGCGCCGTCCGACGTCCTGCCCGACAACGACCCCGGCGGCGACCCCGGCGACGTGCATCTCGATCTGCAGGTGCGCGCCAGCCACGGCGTGGCGTCTTGGCCCGACGATTGGCATCTCGCACTCGGACAGTCGCTACTGCGCGACGTTTTCGTCGCGCGGGAGTTCATCGCCCGGCGCGTGACGACGGCCGGACCCCTGCGCCGCGCCGCGCCGGCGGCGGCCGGATGGGTCGCCGCCTGGCCGATCGCTTCGCTGGTTGCGCCGGCCGGCGACGGCGTGGCGTCCGCCGCGTTTTCATCGGCTCTCCCGCCGCAGGGCATGCTCCTCGCCTACTTCGGCGACGCGGAGTTTACGCCGGCCGCCGGCGAACCCGGAAAAATGCTCGGCGAACTGGCCGCGCTGACCTGCCGGCATCTCGACGACCTCGGCGCGCTGTTTTCCCTCAGCCACTTCGCTCGCGAACAGGATCTCTTCGCCTCGGCCGGCCGGCAACTGGCGGCGGTGCTGCACGAACTGCGCTCGCTGAGCGGCGAACTGGTGCCGCTGACCACCGAGACGACTACAACGCCGGGCGCCGCCGCGCCGCCGACGAGCCGCACGCGCCAGGCGCTCAGAAAACTGCTGCAGGTCGCCAAGCAGGGGCTGTTCTACGTCCGCAAGGAGCGCCCCGAACGACTCGGTCTGGCCGGCATGCTGCAGCGGATGACCGCCGACCTGTTGTGGTTGCCGATCCACCGCTCGGGGTGTTCGCTGCACGTCCTGCTGCCGCCGAAAGCGATGCAGGTGACCATTCCGCTGGAACCGCTGGAGCATGCCCTGGGCAACATCATCGGCAACGCCGTCGACTGGAGCCAGGGGCGCACCTACGCGCGCGTCACGGTCAGCGTCGACATGCAGCCGGAAGAGAGCCGCATGCCCTTGCGCATCCGGGTCAGCGATCAGGGGCTGGGCGTCGGGCGCGACGCCCAGCGCAATCTGTTCACCCCGCGCCTGACCGAAAAAGGACGCAAAGGCCACGGCATGGCACTGTATATCTCGCGCACGCTGCTGCGCGGCATCGGCGGCGACCTCCTCTTTGACCAGCGGCAGAACTACCGTTTTTTCGGCGCCACTTTCGAGATCCGCCTGCCGTGGTGCGTGGGCGAACGCGCCGAGCGCCAGAACGCCGACCCCCACTCTCCGCCCGGGAGCCGTCATGCCAGACAAAGCAAGCCATGAAATCTTCGTTCTCGACGACGAACAAGCGGTACTCGACAGTGCGCACAACACTTTCCCCAAGGACGTCGCCTGGCGCCTGGAAACGACACACCTGATTCGAAACAACGGCCCGGAGTCATTGCAGAAGGCAATCGACGCGCTGGCGCAAGACCCGCAAAGCCTTCTGCTGATCGACTCGCTGCCGGTCACGCGCGACGCGCAGATGCGGCAGCGGCTGGCGTCGTTGACCGAGGACAGCACGCCGCGCCTGGCACAGATCATTCTGTGCAGTTGGCAACCGCCGGGAGCTTTCGAAGCCGACGTCGAACAATTTGGTCTCGCTCATTTGCGACGCCTGCACAAGCCTCTACTGTGGGCCGACATCCTGCCTGACGCGCGCGAGGCGACGGGCGCCAAACCCGCCGGCGGAGCGAAAAAGAGCTGTGCGTCGCTACGCCGCCGCCGGCTGATCCGTCATTCGGCAGGCGACTACCGTGTTCACCCCGCCGACAGCGACGCCACCGCTTTCTGGCCCCCGCCGCGCTTCAATACGGCGGAAATCGACCGCCTGCGGCAAGGCGAGGCAGTGGTCCAAGCGCACCGCGGCTGGTTGCCTTGGAGCGGACGCGACACGGCGATGGACTGGTACCAACTGCTCACCATCGCCCGTCGTCGCAACGATGACCCGTCCGGCCCGGAGTCGCTCAGCCAGTACGCCCTCCCGCGTCCCGAGTCGTGGCAGCCGCCGACGCCCGACGATGCCGTCGCCAATCTTTTCAGTCTGATGGCCGAAGTCGGCTTTCATCGCGGACGATATTACGAAATCGATCAACTGCCCGACGCAAACGGGACATTCATTCTGCAATTGACCCGGGCCAACCATTCCATTGTTTTCGAGGGAAAAACACAAACAGCCCAGGCTGTATTGCCGGTCGCCAGGGTATTGCAGGGGGATCTGTTGGCGCACGCCACTCAATTCATCACCGTTTATGAAGAAAAAAAGCGTGAGAAAAAAATTGACGAGCTGACCTATGAAGTGCGTCAAAAATGCGCTGAACAGGGAGGCGACGCTGCCGATCCGGACATGATGTTTTGGAACGCACTCGTCGGCACCCAGCATCTCGCCGCCAGATTGGACATCCCCATCTATTTGAAAAAGCTTCCCGATTCCCGTACGCAGGCGTCGCCCGGTCTCTCCCGCCTGGCAGGGTGGATGATTTTCGACCGGCTCACGGAGAGCGTGGCAGGCACGTCTACGGCGCGGGTTGACGCCACGGCAGCAACCGATTTCGAAGCAGAAAAAGCGCAGATCGAAGAACGCATCGGCATCGTCGAGTCTCTGCTGCGGCAGGCCATCGATCAGATACGCGCCGAGCGGGAAAAGCGCCAGAGCCGGCATTCCGAACGACAAAGCCAGTCCCGCAAGGAATTTCGACAGCGCCTGGGCCAGGCGGCATCGCGCGCGGAACGCGAGCAGGCCCTGGTCGACTTCGCGATGGACGCCGGCGGACTCGCTCCAAAAAGCCAGGAGAGTTCGGTCATTTACGCCCGCTTCGACGCCGCCACCAAGTC
>CAYRXO010000120.1:0-11221 GCA_964428215.1 uncultured Candidatus Accumulibacter sp.
ATTAGTTGCGTGGTAGATCGAAGTGAGAGAGCGATTAAATCAGCGCTTCCCTAGGCTGGGGGTTACGAGATGCAACTGCCAATGCGGTTGCGTCGATAATCGAGCCCAGCCAATCCTCTCTTTTCTGGCCCCTGCCTTTCCTCCCTGGGCAGGCTTCGCCAAGCGAAGTTCAGCGGCCTCGTGCGGGGCCGCTCTTTTTCCGCTACCTGGTGGGTCTACATCGCCTTCCAGAGCCAGGAGCCAAGGCCCCACAGTACGGCCAGCAGCAGGAGGCTCAAGATGATGTTCCAGATGAGGTCAGCGAACTTGGCCAGGACGTAGGCCAGGCCACCACCACCCGCGATCACGAGGCCGAAGCGCAGCCACTTGGGCCAGTCCATGCCGACCTTGAGCAGCGCGACGTAGGTCAGCACGCCACCGACCAGCAGGCCGATCAAGCCGAACAGGCCTGTGCGTGCGTCGCTGTTGTCGCGGCGCTCAGCCGCGACAAGCGACTCTTTGCTGTCGTGGTACTCGTAGGTGCCATCCGCAGCGCGGCGGCCGAAGCGCGTTCCCATCAGTAGCCCACCTCTTTCTGGTGCCGCACTGCGAGGATGGTCACAGCATCCGTGCCGATGCGGTAGCGGGCCACGTAGCCGCTATCGCCGAAGTCGATGATCCACTCGCGGAACTCTTCGGGCATGTCCTCGACGGGGCGGCCAACGCCAAGTTGTTGCCCCAGCACCTTCACACCTTGACGGATGACCTTCACCGCACGTTTGGCGGCGTCGAGATTCTTGGGAGCGAGAAAGCGATAGAGGCGCTGCACATCAAGCAGCGCCGGTTGCGACCAGATCAGACGTGACATGCCGGAGGTTCGATGTCGTTGCCCTGTTCGATCTGGGCAAGCCAAGCATCGGCCTCATCAGCGGTCACATGCAGTCCGGTGGTGCGGTACTCTTCCCAGGCCTTGAGCGTGTCCTGGCGGAAGGCCTCGCGCTTTTCCTCGCGTTCCACGTACTGGGTGATCGCCTCGCGCATCAGCCAGTGCGACGTGCGATGACGTGCATCAGCCAGGCGCTTCACGCGCGCCTTGATGTCCTCGTCGATCTTGATCGCCACGGGGCGAACGGCAGCAGCAGTCATGGCGGCCTCCATCAAAGTATCTAAAGGTATTACCTTACCATACTCCACCCCGTCGCACCACCTACGTGTGGTTGTGCGTATTTGCGTTCGCTGTCTGCCGATGGACGCGTGCGTCGTCAAAGTCGCCTGGCCGTACCACGCGGCCGTTGGCGTCGCTAACGCCACAGAACCCGACACCGAAGGCATCGAATCCAAGCCGCTCGCGGTGGCTGCTGTAGTCCAGCTGATCATGATGCCATACAGCGGAATCGTTGTTCATGGTCATCCCTCGATGTACTGGCGGCACTCTTCGATCAACCCGGCCAGCGCAGCGGCATCCGGGCGAGCCTCCAAAATGGCTTTGACCTGACTGATTTGTGCCGTGCTGGGGATCAACTCTGATGTGCTTTCGTGGAGCCAGTCCATCAGGATCGGGCGCAGGGTTTCCAGCGGCATGGAAGCGACTTCGCCACGGGTCGGGACAAACATTCCAGCGCGCACAGTGCGGGCGCTCCCGTGGCTGCCCTGGGCCGCCGCCCTGTTGCAGATACAGCATCTGGTGCCTCTGGCACATGCTGGGTAATATATTGTTCGATATAAGAAGGACAGTGAAGTGCTGGCCAGCAGCTCAGCCATTTGCCTGGCTTTTTCGTCCCTATCAAGTTCAATCTCGTTGAGGGCTTGCCGTCCGATGCTGGACTGGCAAGTAGCAAGGTAGTCCTTGGCTTCTTCCAAGGTATCAATGAGACGGTCTACCTTGGAGGACAACGATTGACCCTCTTGCTGATATGAAAACGGAAGGCGACTCGACTAGCCTTTCTTGCCAAAGGCTCGCAAGCTGTCCTCAGGAGAATATTTATGGCGAATCAAAAAAATATAAAGCTTGAGACGACAACTTTAGGCGGTGGCTGCTTCTGGTGTCTGGAAGCCGTCTTCGAGCAGCTCGTGGGGGTGGAAAAAGTCGTTTCCGGCTACAGCGGCGGTCACACCAACCGTCCCGATTATCAAGCCGTTTGTGGCGGCAGAACCGGGCACGCCGAGGTGGTGCAAATCACCTTCGACCCGGCGCAATGCACTTATCGCACCCTGTTGGAAGTTTTCTTCGCCATTCACAACCCGACGACGCTCAACCAGCAAGGCAACGACATCGGCACGCAATACCGTTCGGTCATTTTTTATCATAGCCCGGAGCAAAGACGGATCGCCGGCGAGATGATCGCCGAACTCGTCGCCAACAAAATCTGGTCCGCGCCGATCGTCACCGAATTGCTACCGGCGCCACGCTTTTTCGCCGCCGAGGACTATCACCAGCAGTATTTCCGCAACCATCCGGAACAAGGTTATTGCCAACTGGTGATCAATCCAAAACTGGCCAAATTCAGAAAGTCTTTCCAGCAACAGATCAAACCCGGGCCTTGATCGCTCTGTTGGGATGAGATATCGATCGGCCGTGGACCGGACTCGTCGTGCACGGCGGCGAGCCATCTTTTCAACATCTCGTTTGCCTGGCAGACGGACGACACTCGCGCCGTCGGGCACGACCAGCAAAGCGCCTTTTGCAGTCGGCAGTCATTCTGTCCCGAAGGACACGTCGACCCGGGTAACAAGCCAATATCATTCACTCCGGTGGATGGACGGTTATTATTTCAGGAACGTCTAAAGTTGCGCATGCAAACCTGACAAAGATCGACACCGGCCGCCTGGCTGAACTCACGAGTGTTATAATCAGGTATTTACGTTCTCTGCCGATGCTGATCACCCGTCGCCTGGAGTTCGATGCCGGTCACCGCATCGTCGATCATCGTAGTCAATGTCGTCATCTGCATGGCCATCGCTATGTCCTGGAAATTACGCTCGGCGGCGAAATCATCCGGCGAGCCGGTGACCCGGCCAACGGCATGGTGATGGATTTCTCGGAAGTCAAATCCCTGGCCGTGCGTCACCTGGTCGACGCTTGGGACCATGCTTTTCTGGTCGATGACAGCGACCTGCCGGTGCGCCAGTTTCTGCAGTCCTTGCCAAATCACAAGACGGTGGTGCTCGATTGCGTACCGACCGTCGAGAACCTGGCGCAGACCGCTTTTGCCATCCTCGACGAGGTCTATCGCGATTCGTACGGCAACCATTTGCGGCTGGAACGGATCCGCCTTTACGAAACGCCCAACTGCTGGGCCGACGCGACGCGAGATGACTGTCTTCACTTATAAATCAGTCGCTTACTTAAATCAGCAAATCGTCCGCAACGCGGTGCGCTTGGTCAGCTTTACCCTTCCCGATACAATGGCAAGGTCTCTGGCCACCCGGCCTCATTGCACGTCCCCACCTAACTCAAGATAGAAAGCCCCTCGATGAAAGCCCTACTCTTCACGCGAGAATACCCGCCTTATGTCTACGGTGGCGCCGGTGTTCATGTCGAATATCTGGCTGCCGAACTCGCCAAGCTGATGCATGTGGAAGTCCGTTGTTTCGGCGATCAGGACAGCGCCAACGACGGGGTGCGGGTCAGGGGCTTTCCCTTCGTCACCGGGACTTTCGCGCACGTCGACAAGAAGCTGGCCGGTGCCCTGGACACTTTCGAAACCAATCTCGCCACCCTGAGCGAGCCGGTCGATGCCGATCTGGTGCACGTGCACACCTGGTACGCGCATCTGAGCGGTATCCTGACCAAAACGCTGTACGACATTCCGCTGGTGCATACCGTGCATTCCCTCGAGCCACTGCGACCCTGGAAGCGCGAACAGCTCGGCGGCGGTTACGACATGTCGTCGTGGATCGAGAAAACTTCGCTGCACATGGCCGACGCCGTCGTCGCCGTCTCGGAAGGCACCAAAGCCGACATCCTGGCGCATTTCGACATCGATCCGCAGAAAGTGCGCGTCATCTACAACGGCATCAATGTCGAACAGTATGCGCCGACCTCCGAAACGCAGGCGCTGAAAAAATACGGTGTCGATCTGAACAAGCCGTATGTGCTCTTCGTCGGCCGCATCACGCGCCAGAAAGGTATCGTCCATCTGGTCAACGCCATCCGTTACATCAACCCCGATGTACAGGTCGTCCTCTGCGCCGGCGCCCCCGACACCAAGGAAGTGCTTGCTGAAATGGAAGAAGCAGTGGACAACATCCGCCACGCCGGTTTCAAGAACGTGGTCTGGATTCAGGCGATGGTTTCCAAGGACGAGGCGATCCAGCTCTATTCGCACGCCACGGTGTTCTGCTGTCCGTCGATCTACGAACCGTTCGGGATCATCAACCTCGAAGCGATGGCTTGCCGTACCGCCGTCGTCGCCAGCGCGGTCGGCGGCATCAAGGAAGTGGTCGTCGATGGCGTCACCGGCTATCTGGTGCCGCTGGAGCAGCAGCAGGTGGCGCCGTTCGAGCCGGTCGATCCGGATCGCTTCGCGCGCGATCTGGCCGCGGCGATCAACAAGATTCTCGACGATCCGCAACTCGCCGAAGCGATGGCCGCCGCCGGCCAGAAACGGGCGCGCGACATCTTCAGCTGGAGCAGCATCGCGCAACAGACCCGGGAACTGTATCTGTCGCTGCGTAAATAATCCGACGACGCGCCGGATCGCGCTCGCTCCCAGCATTTCGGTCGCCTCTGCGCGGCCTCCGGCGATTGACAAGTCCCCATGCCTGGCAGTTTTTCCACTCCCTCATTTCCGCCGCCGGCGGAGGATGGGTCGTATCTTGCCGCCGGCCGCGCGCCGGACGCCCGACCCGCTCCCGGCTGAACGGCCATTTCCACTCAGGAGCAAGCTATGGTTCCTCAAGACTTTCCCCGCGTAATCATTGAAGCGGTCAAACCACAGATCGACGGCGGACGTTATCCGATCAAGCGGGTGATCGGCGAAAAGGTCTATGTCAGCGCCGACATCTACAAGGAAGGGCACGACAAACTGGCCGCCGTGCTGAAAGTGCGCCCGGTCGGCGACAAGGATTGGCAGGAAAGCCCGATGACCCAGGGCGACAACGATTACTGGTACGGCGAATTCACCGTCAACAGCATCGGCCGCTGGGAATACACCATCGAAGCCTACGCCGAACGCTATCTGTCGTGGGTCGACGAGATCAGCAAAAAAAATCTGCCGGGCGCCAATATCGGCAGCGAGCTGCTCGAAGGTCTGGCGATCCTCAAACAGGCCGCCGCCAAGGCGCAGAAGGACGATCGCCAGCGTATGGAGAGCATCATCGCCGCCCTCGAAGGTGCGCTGACCGCCGGCGAACAATCTGGCGCCGTCGAACTCGGCGCCGGCAACGTCATGCGTTCGCTGATGGCCAAGTACCCCGATCGCAGCGAAGGCTATCAGCTCACTCCGGCGCTGCAGGTGATGGTCAACCGGCCGATCACCCGCTGCGCCGCCTGGTACGAATTCTTCCCGCGCTCGCAAAGCAAGACGCCCTACCAGCACGGCACCCTGCAGGACAGCATCCGGCGCTTGCCGGCGATCAAGGCCATGGGTTTCGACGTCATCTATCTGCCGCCGATCCATCCGATCGGCCACGCCTTCCGCAAAGGCAAAAACAACAGCCTGACCGCCATGCCCGGCGACGTCGGCAGCCCGTGGGCGATCGGCAACGAGCACGGCGGCCACACCGGATTGGAACCGAAACTCGGCACCTGGGACGACTGGGATCAGTTCGTCGCCACCTGCCGCGAACTGGAGATCGAAATCGCGCTCGATTACGTGATGAACTGTTCGCCCGACCATCCCTATGTCAGCAAACACCCTGACTGGTTCTTCCATCGGCCGGACGGCACGATCAAATACGCCGAAAATCCGCCCAAGAAATACCAGGACGTCTACCCGCTCAACTTCGGCACCACCGATCGCGCCGGTCTGTGGCAGGAGATGCTGCACGTCTTCCTGTTCTGGGTCGAAAAGGGCGTCACCACCTTCCGCGTCGACAACCCGCACACCAAGCCGGTGCCGTTCTGGGAATGGGTGATCGCCGAAGTGCATCGCGTGCATCCGGAAGTGATTTTCCTCGCCGAAGCGTTCACCAAGCCGAAGATGATGCGCCTGCTGGCCAAGGTCGGTTTCGCCCAGTCCTACACCTATTTCACCTGGCGCAACCACAAGCACGAACTGACCGAATACGTCAGCGAGCTGACCGGCAGCGAAATGAAGGAATACTTCACCGGCAACTTCTTCGCCAACACGCCGGACATCCTGCCGCCGATCCTGCAGGTCGGCGGCCGGCCGGCGTTCATCATGCGCGCCGTGCTGGCGGCGACGCTGTCGAGCGTCTACGGCATCTACAGCGGCTATGAACTGTGCGAGAACGCCGCGCTGCCCGGCAAGGAGGAATACCTCGATTCCGAGAAATACGAGATCCGGGTGCGCGACTGGCAAGCGCCGGGCAACATCGTCGACATCATCACGCGCATCAACCGCATCCGCCGCGAATCGCCGGCACTGCAGACGTACAACGACGTCCATTTCGTACACAGCGACAATCCGCAGATCATCGCCTACGCCAAGATGAACGCTGACCGCTCGGACATCATCCTCTGCGTGGTCAACCTCGACCCCTTCCACAAACACGCGGCCACGCTGCAGATACCGCTCGGCCACTTCGGCATCGACGACCACGAGCAGTATCAGGCGCACGACCTGCTCTCCGACGAGCGTTACCGCTGGTGGGGTCCGACCGCGTATGTCGAACTCGGCCCACCCGACAAGATGGCGCACATCATCAAAATCCGCCGCTGGTAAACGAAAACCGGCCACGCCGCAGCCTCCGCCCGGGCGGAGGCTGCGCACTGAATGACACTTTTCGGCGGCAGCAGTGAAACGTTTCTGAACGGTCAGAGAGGCGAGCAAAGCGCGCGCGGCCCGCGCTCAGCGCTCCCGCAAGCTCTCGTCACCGTATTGCAGCAGCGGACTCAAGAAATACTCGATCACCCGGCGTTGGCCCGTCTGGATCTCCACGGTAACCGCCATTCCCGGCGATAACAGCAGCGATTTTTCCTCAACCCGGATCGTTGCCTGTGCCAGCCGTGCGCGTAGCGAATAAAGCAAGCCTTTCTTTTCATCGTTGATTGCATCGTTCGAGACCTGCGTCACCGTCGCATCGATCGTGCCGTACTTCGTAAACGGGAAGGTTTCGACTTTGACTGCGGCTTGTTGGCCGACATTGACAAAACCGATGTCCTTGTTCTCCACGAAAGCTTCGACCTCCACCGCCTCGTCACGAGGAACGATCGCCATCAGCGCCTGCGCTTCGGTGACGACCCCACCGAGGGTGTGTACAGCCAGTTGTTGAACCGTACCGTCCACGGGCGCCTTCAGCGTCATCAGATGGCCCCGCGAAGTCGCTTTGACCAACTCCTGCGCCAGCATGCCGATTCTTTTCTCCGCATCGTCCAGACTGTCCAACGCCAACCGCCGGCTCTCTGCCACCAGCGCGCGCCGCTGCTCGCGGCCCTCTGCCAGCGCCGCGGTCAACTCATGAACACGACTGCGCTGTGCCGCCAGATCGCCTTCCTGCTCGATGCGTAACTGCTCTTTTTCAAGATAACCGTGTTGAGAAATGAAATTTTGCTCGACCAGATGCTTGAAATCACGGGCGCGCTGCCGAGCCATCGGCGCCGTCTGCTCGAGCTTGCGCACGATTTCGTACGTGGACCGCAACTCCGCTTCCCGACGCGTTACATCGGCATCGATGCGGGCCAGCTTGGCCAGGTATTCGGCGAATTGACCGTCGAGAAGCCGCTGTTCCTGTGCCAGTCTCTCGGCAGGCACGGCAGGCTCAGTCTCGAGTCGAGGTCTTTGCTGGCTATCGATCGCGCGCAACAAAGCTTTCGCCCGCGCCGCTTGCGCGTGTGCCGCGGCGAGATCGCCGGCATAACGTTTCCGGTCCGCCTCCGCATTCGTCGCATCGAGTTCCAGCAATACCTCGCCGGCTTTTACAGATTGTCCGTCGGTAACGAGAATAGCCTTCACGGTAGCCGTTTCAATCGGTTGGATGATCTTGGTACGCTCGTTGGGTACGATCTTGCCACGGGCAGTCGCCACAATGTCGATCTTCCCGAAGATCGCCCACAACAGCGTCAGCACGGCAAACGCGACGATCAGCCACATCGCCACACGTGGCGCCGGAGAGACGGGCCGGTCCTGCAAGGACAGTGCAGCTGGCAAAAAGTCCACCTCATGCGCCCGCCGCTGCGGCGTATCCAGCGTGCGGCGTTCACGCCACGCCACACGGAATATCTGCCAATAGCGCCGAAACAAATCGCGGAGCGCCTCGCTTCCCGCGCCGCCACTCATGCCGCCCCTCCCTGTTGCAAACGGTACAAGCGCGCATAATGTCCCGACGCGTGCCGCAGCAGTTCCTCGTGAGACCCCTGCTCGACGATCTGCCCGCGATCGATGACCACGATACGGTTGGCTTCGCGCACGGCGGACAAGCGATGCGCGATGATCAGGACCGTACGACCCTTGCAGATTGCACGCATATTGTTCTGCACGATCCGTTCGGACTCGTAATCCAGCGCACTGGTCGCCTCGTCGAAGATCAGAATGCGCGGGTTACCGAGCAAGGCGCGCGCAATGGCGATGCGTTGTCGCTGCCCGCCGGACAAGGTCGCGCCGTGTTCACCGACCAGCGTGTCATACGCCTCGGGCAATTCGACGATGAACTCATGCGCGCCAGCCAGCCGAGCCACGGCGATCACCGCCTCGATCGGCACACCGGGATCGGCCAGGGCGATGTTTTCACGAATGGTCCGGTTGAAGAGCATGTTTTCCTGCAATACCACGCCGATCTGGCGGCGCAGGCTGGCGGCATCCGCCAAAGCCAGATCGACGCCGTCGATCAGTACGCGGCCGCGCTCGGGAACGTAAAGACGTTGAATCAGCTTGGCGAGCGTACTCTTGCCTGAACCGGAGCGGCCGACGATGCCGATCACTTCACCCGCGGCGATGCGCAAATCGACACCACGCAAGATTTCCGGCGACTCAGGACGATAGCGGAAAAGCACCTGATCGAGCACGATTTCCCCGAGCAGCGGCGGCAGCGGTGCACGATGCACGGGCGCCACTTCGCCACGGCTGTTGAGAATGTCGCCGAGACGCTGCACCGAAATGCCGGTCTGTTGGAAATCGGTCCACAGCTGCGCCAGACGCATCACCGGCGTCGCCACGCGGCCGGCAAGCATGTTGAAAGCAATCAATTGCCCAACGGACAACTCGCCGCCGATGACCAGACGGGCCCCCAGCCAGAGAGTGGCGACGGTGACCAGCTTGCCAATCAACGAAACGCCCTCATGCGCCACGGTCCCCAGCGTCGCGGTGCGGAAGCTGGCGGCAATATAAGCGGCAAGCTGGTTTTCCCAACGGCGGACCATCTGTGGTTCGACGGCCATCGCTTTCAAGGTATCGATCCCGTTGATCGTTTCAACCAGAAAGGCCTGATTTTCGGCCCCACGGTTGAATTTCTCGTGCAGACGCGCCCGCAAAACCGGAGTCACGGCGAGTGAGAGCAGCAGATAGCACGGCAGCGAAACGATCACCACCAACGTCAGCCAGCCGCTGTAAAGCAGCATCACGCCGATGAACACCACCGAGAACACGAGATCAAGAACCAGGGTGATCGCATTACCGGTCAGAAATTGCCGGATATTCTCCAGTTCTCGCACGCGCGCGACCGTATCGCCAACGCGACGCGCCTGAAAGTAAGCCAAGGGCAAGTGCAGCAGATGTCTGAACAACCGGGCGCCCAGCTCGACATCGATGCGGCTGGTGGTGTGCGCAAAAACGTAACTGCGCAAACCGGACAAGACGCTTTCGAACAGCATGACCACCAGCAGCCCGACGGCGATGACATCGAGCGTGCTCAGGCCATGGTGAACCAGAACCTTGTCCATCACCACCTGAAAGAAAAGCGGCGTGACCAGCGCAAACAGTTGCAGGGCCAAGGAAACGAACAGCACTTCGCCGAGCAGGCGTCGGTACTTGACGATCGCCGGGATGAACCAGGTGAAGTCGAAACGCGCCAGTTCGCCCGCCAATGAAGCGCGTGAGGCGAAAAGGATCAGTTCGCCAGACCACTCGACAGCAAAAACATCGCCTGAGACGACTTGCGGACCCTGCCCCGGCGGCTGGACGAGAACCTTGTCGTTCTCGGCATCGACACGGGCGAGAATGAGAAAACGACCGTCACGGGTCAAGGCCAGAGCCGGCAACGGCGTCCGGTCGAGACGCTCGAGAGTGGTATGTACACATCGGGCTTTCAAGCCCAGATGCCGGGCCGCCAACAAAATCTCTCTCGTACCGAAAATCTGACCCGGCTCACCGAATTCGTGCGCCAGATGGTCGGGGTCAGCAGAGAGGTTATGGAAACGGGCGAGAATCACCAGACCGAGCAAACCGCTGTCCGGTGATTGCACCACGTTGGCTGCGGGCGGGGAATCCTGAAGCGAGGGTTCGGCATTGGCCGTGACAGAGGAATCGAACATGGAGGTAAAGACTGCGCGCGGCCAACCACACGGGTGAAACAGCCGCGCGCGCGAAATGAAAAATGGCGAAACCGTTCAAAGAAGCGGTTTCACCGGCCGAAGCAGGACCCGAGGGGCAGTGATTGGCATTCTATTGCCAATTGGCCGCCAGAACCGGCGCCAGCGTCGTCTGGTAATCGGCTGGCAGTGTCGTCTGACCCGCGCCCGGCGGGGCGAAAGCAGCCATTGCCTGCACCAGATTTTCGACCTGACCGTCGAGCAGACGCTTGTTGTCGGCCGTCTGGAAACGTTCGACGTGGTTCGCCGTGCCGCCATACCAGTTCTGCACCGTCAGCTTGTCCGCGCCACCGATCACGCTGACTTCCAGATCATTGCCGACATGGCGGAACCACAACTGGTCGCTGGCGATGCCGGTGCCGAATTGCGCCAGATCGACGTTGCCGAGAGTACCGTCACTGTCGATCAGCACATCAGCACCGCCGCCCCGCGATAGCAGGTAGGTATCATTGCCCGAACTGCCCGTCAGCGTGTCGTTGCCGGCTTCCCCGTCGAGGGTGTCCTGCCCGGCGCCGCCGTACAGCTGATCGCTGCCGGCACCGCCGCTGAGCACATCGTTGCCGGCCTCGCCGTAGAGGCTGTCGTCGCCGGCAC
>CAYRXO010000121.1:0-8523 GCA_964428215.1 uncultured Candidatus Accumulibacter sp.
TCCGACGTGTCGGTGCTCGACGGGTATTGCTCGGCGACTGGAAAATCAAGAACGGACATCATGCGGAACATCCTCAAGGACTGGTCGGACGCGAAATTGCGCGAGGCCACATTGATCTGCCGCGTTGCCGGAGTCAATCCGGCGGCGTCGGAATATGGCCGGAAAGCGGCCGCATGACTCGTCCGAAGAATCCGCCAAAGAAGGCCGTCATGTCTCAGATCAGGACCGTGGTGCTGCGAGCATCCGAGCTGCGCGGACCGGAAGCTCTGCTGGCAGCAACCGTGATTGCGAAGGCGATTTTCGATGCGCGCACGAGTGCCGAAGCTCGGCGATCGCTGATGCCGGGCGAAGGCTGCGAACTGTGGGCCGGAGCGCTCGGAATCCGCCCCGAGTATCCGCGCGAGATTGCCGAGACGCTTGGCTATCTGCCGCGCGAGAGGATGGCTGCATGAGCCGCGGCTACCTGTTCCATCCGAATTCGACGGCGAGCTACCGCGCGCGGACGGCGAACGCATCGGGCGCAGGAATCAGCAATCCTGGCTGGCAATGCGCGCGGTGTGCGCGTCGATCGTCCGTGGTTGCCGGAAGAAAAAGAAGCCCTGACGGGCGCGGTTTTATCTGCAAGGAGTGTGCCAAATGAATGAAGTTTCAGCAGCGCGCCAGTTCGTTCGCGACAACCTGCCGGAACTGTGCCGCGAAATGATCGCGTGCATGGAGGGCGATGGAACCGGCCCATTGCTTACCAGGCTGATCGAGATTGACGGAAGCCCGCGCTTCGTCGGCGAGATGGTGCGCGCCGAGGCAGTGCGACGCGTCGCCGAATCGGCGATGGAGAAATCAGCATGAGCGCGTGCATGGACAATCTGGTCGCTTTGATCGATGACGATCTGTGCATCGGATGCGAGGCGGTAGCAGCCGAGTCGGATTACAGCCGGCTCGCCAACGAATGCCATCGGCTGCGACTGGAAAACGATCGCATGAAGGCGGCATTGAAGATTATCGACGGTACTTTGGACGTGGTTAGAGGGGAGAACGATGCCTGAGAAGAACGAAGCAATGGCGCTGCTGAAGTTTTTGCACACGACGCTGGTGGATATTTACGAAGACCTTGATCCTCGGTCGAAGGTGCCGCTGCAGGATTCGGCGACGGCGCGCGAGCGGGCGAAAAAGGCGCTTGAAGTGGCTAGGAATAGTGGGGTGCTGTCATGACCGTGCGACTTGGACCGGACATCACCTATACGGCATTGCCATACCAGCTGCCGGCTGCCGAGCAGGCGACGTTGCGATCGCTTGCTCGTAACTGTCACGTCTATAGAGCGCTGCACGGCGCCGATTCCGAGGAGTACAGAACGGCCACACAAGCGCTGGACGTGGCGACTTTGCAGATGCGCAGCCGCATCGGAGTCGAAGTGACCCGGCCTGAATTTCTGCCCATTGGAGTGTGCGCATGAACGAAGCAACCCGCCGGCCCAATGGGCCATATCTGATCGAATCGTCGCGGAATTATGGCAAGCGGCGCGCCTGTTTGCTGCTACAGCGACTCTTGCTGCTGCCGGTAACGGTGGTGTGCGAGGCGATCATCGGATACTGCGACGAGTTGCACCATATGCGCGACGCCACGCCGAACTGGTGGGGTTAATCGTGATCTGGCGCATTCTGTGGGTCACGTTGTTTGCCGCCGCCGGCGTGTGGGTGCTTGTGCTGCACGAGGCGGCGCAATACCTGTGATCAAGCGGCTTAAGGGGCGCAAGGTGCGCGAGTTTTGGCGTCGATCATTGCTGCTTACTGCAGGCCAGCGGCGCGCACGCGAGCATCGCGCGGCGATGCTGTGGGGAATTCGTCACGGACGGGTCAGCGCATGACCAAGTATCGCAATAAGCCGATTGTCGTCGACGGCGAGCGTTTCGACTCGCAAGCGGAGTATTCACGCTGGCGCCTTTTGGATATGCACCAGAAAGAAGGCCGGATTACTAACCTGCAGCGGCAGGTACCTTTTGTGCTTGCTCCGTCGGTTCAGATCGCCGGAAAAGGGCGCAAATCCCCTCAGATACGCTACGTGGCCGATTTCGTCTATTTCGACGCCAACGGCTTGCGAGTGGTCGAGGACGTGAAAGGCGCAATCACCGAGGGATACCGCATCAAGCGGCATTTGCTGGCTGTGCAAGGCATTCAGATTACGGAAATCAAGGCATGACACTACCGCTGCACCCTCTTTGCACGCTGTTCCCGCGGCTCGAAGGTCGGGAGTTCGATACGCTGGTCGATGACATTCGATCCAATGGCCTGCGCGAACCGATCATCACGCACGAAGGCATGATCCTTGACGGCGGAAACCGTGCGGCGGCGTGCGCTGCTGCAGGTGTCGATCCGAGATACGAGCAATTTGCTGGCGGCAATCTCGTTACCTTCGTGTTGTCGGCCAATTTGCACCGTCGTCACCTTTCTCCTGGGCAGGCGGCGGCGATCGTCGCCAGCGCACAGGATTGGGCTAATGCGCAAACGGTCGGAAACCCCCAATTACGCAACGTTGCGCAATTGGACACGGCAAAAGATCGGGCCGAAATTTCCGGAGCAAGTCATAGGACGCAGCAGTCCGCCGACAAGGTAGCCAAGGCTGACCCGGAGCTGGCAAGGAGGGTGGCGCATGGCGAGGTATCGCTGCCTGCCGCTGTTGCTCAGGTGGAAAACAAGCCGATCAAGCCGCCGAAGCCTAAGCTTTTGAGCGAAGAGGAATCCGCCAGAATCCTGGCGGACAACGCGGAGCTTCGCGAGCGCATGCAGGAAATCGCCAGCGGAGCGCAAGAGGCGATCGCCGACAACGAGAGCATGGCAAAGATTTTTGATGCGGACGATCGCCTTTGTGCAGCGCTGGAAGAAATCAAGAGACTCAAGGCCGAGGTAGATTCGCTCAAGTGGCAGTTGAACGGGGCGATCAACAAGGGCAACGATGCGATACGTCGCCTGAAGTCGGCCATGGCGAAGATCGAGAAACTGGAAAAGCAGGCCAAGGCCGCGGGAATCGCAGCGTGAGCATGCATCCGCTCTTTGCCGACTCGCCGCAATACCAGACGGCGACCTTTCCGACTCCTAGACCGTTTCAGGAAACGGCGCACGAGGCTCTGCGTCAGGGCGCGCGCAATGGGCATCGGTGCCAGATGTTGATGGCGCCAACCGGAAGTGGAAAGACGTTCCTGGGGCTTCGAGCGATCCACGAAGCGCTGCAAAAGGGCAAGAGCGCCATTTTCGTATGCGACCGGCGTACCTTGATCGAGCAGACGAGTGCAGTCGCCGACTCGTATGGTCTGACTGCGCATTCCGTCCTGATGGCCGACCATTGGCGATACGACAAGCACAGTCCGTTTCAGATCGCCAGTGCGCAGACTCTGGCTAAACGCCGATGGCCGGACGCTGATCTGATCGTTATCGACGAAGCGCACGTTCAGATGGGAGTTTGGGTGAATCACGTGAAGGCCACGAGGGCACACGTGATCGGCCTGTCTGCTACGCCGTTCTCCGATGGGCTTGGGCGGATTTTTTCCAATCTGGTTTGCGCTTCGAGCATGCACGAGCTGACCGAATCTGGCGTTCTGGTGCCTATGCGCGTTTTTTCCTGCACGCGCGTTGATATGCGCGGAGCTGCAACTGCCGGTGGCGAATGGACGGACGCAGCGGCTGCAGAGCGAGGCATGGCTATCCTTGGCGACGTGGTTGCCGAGTGGCGGAAATTTGCCGAGAACCGGAAGACGATCGTTTTCGGAGCAACGATCGCTCACTGCGAAGAGATGGCGCGATCGTTCAACGATGCCGGAATCATGGCGGCCTGTTTCACTTCGGACACGCGCGAAACGGAACGCGCAGCATTGCTTGCCGAGTATCGCAAGCCGGATTCCGCGCTGCGCGTGCTGTTGAGTGTCAATGCTCTCGCAAAAGGATTTGACGTTCCCGACGTGGAGTGCGTATGCGACGTGCGCCCGCTTCGCAAAAGCCTGAGCGAAGCAATCCAGATGTGGGGGCGAGGGCTTCGATCGTCGCCGAATACCGGCAAGAAAGACTGCCTGCTGCTGGATTTCAGCGGCAACATCATCCGCATGGCGGACGACTACAGCGATGTGTTTTACAACGGGCTCGATGCGCTGGACAACGGAGAAAAGCTAGACAAGACGATACGCCGGGATAAAGAGGAAGAACCGGAAGGGAAAGCGTGCCCGATCTGCGGATACAAGCCGATGGGCAAGCGCTGCGTATCGTGCGGACACGAGGCGGTCAAGGCATCTCTGGTCGAGCACGAGCACGGCGAGATGCTCGAGGTTCGCATCGGAAAAACCAAGTACGCTGACGACAAGCGCCATTTGTGGGAGCAGGCGGCATCGTATGCCCGCGGGTATTCGTCTCCGGAGAAACAACAGGGACGTGCGTCCCATATCTACCGGGAGATTACCGGAGAGTGGCCGGATCGGTCATGGACGGTTGCCAACACGCCGAGCGTGCCGATTACTCGCGCGGTACTGAACAAAATCAGATCGCGCAATATCGCTTATGCGAAAGCGAGGATGGCTGCATGAGATTTGAGGATTTCGCTGCAGAGCATGGCCTGATCGTTCGTCACGTGGAATATGGGGCCTGGCGGCGCGTTCCTACGGTAGATCATCCGGCCAAGAAAAACGGCGCATACCGGCACCTGGGAGAGTTCGCGTTTGTCCAAAATCACGCGACGATGAGCGAGGTTGCTACGTGGCATGCGGACGCGTCATTAGGGATGATGTTAAGTCGCGAGGTCGTTGCTCGGCGGCTTGCCAAAGCGGAAGAAGATCGTGATCGGCATCGCGTAAATGCCGCGCTAGATGCGGCAGCAGCGATCAAATCATGCTCAGTGGGAACTCATCCATATTTGGAAGCCAAGGGACTGCCTGCCGCTCGCGTTCTGGTTACCGAAGATGGGACGCTGATCGTTCCGATGCGCGACTGTGCCACAGGCGCAATCCTCGGCATGCAGAAGATCGCCCTGATCGATAACGAGTGGCACAAGAAAATGGCCTTCGGCATGCGGGCCAAATACGCCGTGCATGTGATTGGCAATTCCCATGCGAATGAGCTTTGGCTTGTGGAAGGGTTTGCTACAGGATTGTCTGTCGCCGAGGCATTGCGACTGCTGCGCATTCCTGCCGCCGTGGTTGTATGTTTCTCCGATGGCAATCTCGTCGCTGTGGCGAATCGAATGCGCGGCAACAGGTTTGTTTTTGCAGACAACGATTCGAGCGGAGCGGGAGAAGCGGCGGCGCGCAAGGCCGGGTTGCCGTATGCAATGGCGGATCGTCCGCCAGGAATCAAGAGCATGGACGCGAATGATTTGCATCAGGCGTCCGGGATTATGGCGGTGGCTAAGCTGGTTATGGAGGCGCGCAGCAGGTAAAACGGAATCAAACGGCGCCGAGTATGCAGGGGAAACCGCGGAACGGCGGCGCTGGAAGTGCCACAAGAACGACCTCTGGTGGCGGCGTGGGTGGATTTCAGAGCGCGAGGGGGAATGCAGAAGCGCAGACGGTGGCCCGTCTAGAGCCTGTAGCAGCAGGCAGCGTCAAAGCGTCGATAGTCTGAAATCGCCTATAGCGAGGGGCTGGCTCCGGCAGGCAGATCGCAAAGGTAAACGCCTTCCTATGGGAGGGGTTCGCCTTTTGCTCAGGACTTCACCAACAGGCAGTGTTTATCTCTACAAGTTAACTACTACAAGAACACTACTTTCTAGGGGTGGGCGAAAATGCGAAACAAGAATGACGTTGTGGTAACAGAAAAACAGAAGTGATCTACGACGGCGAAGACATCGAAGAATGGAAAGAGCGAGCGGCGATCATGGAATTTGACGGCGGATTGACGCGCGAACAGGCGGAACAGTCGGCGACTGTTCGCACGCGGCCGCCGACGAAGAAGGAGGCGATTGATTGGATCAAGCGACACCAAAGCGACCCTCACTATTGCCGAGAGTGCTTCCGGCTGTGGAAGCGATCGATGGGCGCTCAGTTGGCGAAAGCGATTTTTGACGAGGCGCCGGAGTCAGTGCGCAAGTGGATCTACGCGAGGGCGGCGAAGTGACTTTGCCATCTCGCATGTTCCGCGATCCGCTGCAAGTCCTGATCGACAAGGAGAACGCAATCGAAAACCGACTGAAAGGATGCAAAGGATGCAGTCATTTATCATGGGACGCGAGCGGCGAGAGGATTATCGCCAGCTGCGATCGCGGGTTGAAAGTGGGGCGCAAGGGCCATTGTCCGAAATTCAAGGAACAGCAATCATGAGCGAAGAGTCGGTGCATTTTCTTTTGATCGAGTGGGCCGAATGGCAGCGCCGGTACGAGGTATATACCGGATACCCGCGACGATCCTGCGGCATGGACGCGGGCGGACAAGTGGTAACCGAGGAATCAAGCGACGAGCAGCAGGAGGAGGCGAAATGGCAGCGCTGTGCTATCGTCGATAGATGCATCGATGATCTTCCCGTGCCGGCGCAGCGTGCGGCGATTCATCGGCGATACCTGTCATCGGTGTATCAGATGCGCGATTATCCTGCGTCACTCGCCGCGGCCATGGCGCTGCTTTTGGTGGCTTTCCGGCGCAAGGGAATTTTGGCGTGATGATTGACATCGGTTAGATTTTGCCGAATAATCGGGGACAGCGGGACAGGTGCGCCCGGAAGATGCCAGACAGCTTGGCTGATCTGGCTTTTTTGTGACTGGTAGCCATGGCGCGACCGCAGAAGCTCAACGAAGATCAGATTGCGGAGGCGAGGCGCAGATACTGCGGGGGCGAGCCGTTGAGTTCGCTTGCTGCTGCTTTTGGCGTCACAAAGCCGACCATCGCAAAATTTGTTTCTTTTCATCGGAAAGAAATTGAAGAAACCGCAAAACAAATCGTAGATACAGAAGAGCGTCTGGCTGCGCTTCCTTTGTCTGGCAGGCTGGAAGCAATCGAGCTTGCCGACGAACTGCGGGCAATTTCGCGCAATCTTGCGGGCAGCGCGAGACACAGCAGCTTTACCTCGTTTCGCCTGTCGGCAATCGCGGGCAAACAGGTCGAAAAGATAAACGTCGACGATCCGATGGAGTCGCAGGAAGTGTTGCAGTGCATTTCGGCGCTCACCAAGATGAGTAACGACGCGGCCAATCTTCCGCTGGCGCTGCTGAATATCAACAAGTCGAATGGAAAAGACAAGCAGGCGGACACCGAAGAATTCGACGGCCGGGTGCTCGTCTATCTCCCGGAGAACGGACGATAGCATTGCGCCGCGCTGCATTCGTCCGCAGGCAGGGCCGCAAGAGCGGTTCCTTGCTTCTTCGGCTGACATCGCAATCTATGGCGGGGCTGCCGGTGGAGGGAAATCGTGGGCGCTGCTGCTGGAGCCGCTGCGACACGTAAGTAAGCCGGAATTCTCGGCGGTGTTCTTCCGTCGCAACACGACGCAGGTGCGCAATCCGGGCGGGCTGTGGGACGAGTCGATGAAGCTCTACCCGGCGACGGGTGGAGTGCCTGCGCAATCGGTCATCCTGTGGCAGTGGCCGGGCGGCGGGAAAGTGAAGTTTGCCCACTTGGAGCACGAAAGCAGCAAGCTGGATTGGCAAGGCGCGCAGATTCCGCTGATCTGTTTCGATGAGCTGACGCATTTTTCCAGGTCTCAGTTCTTCTACCTGTTGAGCCGCAACCGCAGCATGTGCGGAGTCAAGCCGTATATCCGCGCGACCTGCAACCCGGACGCGGATTCGTGGGTGGCCGAGCTGATTGCATGGTGGATCGATCAGGACACCGGGTATCCAATTCCCGAGCGGTCCGGCGTGGTGCGCTACTTTTGCGTTCTCAATGATTCGGTTTTGTGGGGCGATAGCGCCGACGAGCTGCTGGACAGGTACGGCAATCCCGATCTTCCGATCGGGCACGAGGACCAGATCAGGCCGAAGTCGCTGACGTTCATCGGAGCAAAGCTCACAGACAACCGCGCATTGATGGCGGCCGATCCGGGATACCTGGCAAACCTCAAGGCGCTTCCGGCAGTCGAGCAGGCGCGACTACTCGGCGGCAATTGGAAAATCCGGCCGGCTGCCGGGCTGTACTTCCGGCGCGAGTGGTGCCAGATCGTGGATGCGGCTCCGGCAGGCGCGCAAGTTGTGCGCTATTGGGATTTGGCGGCAACGGTCAAGACGGAATCGAATGACCCAGACTGGACGGTTGGCATAAAGCTGTCGCGAGACGGTCGCACCGGGCGGTTTTGCGTTTTGCATGCGGCTCGATTGCGCGACACGCCGTTGTCGGTAGAGCGTGCCATCCTCAACACGGCCAGCGCAGACGGACACGACTGCCGGATCGGGCTGCCGCAGGACCCTGGCCAGGCAGGCAAGTCGCAGGCGCAATACCTCGTTCGCCAGTTGGCCGGATACAGCGCCGCCACCAGGCCGGAGCGTGGAGACAAGGTTACTCGGTTTGGACCGTTCTCGGCGCAATGCCAGGCGGGTAACGTCGATATTCTGCGCGGCGCTTGGAA
>CAYRXO010000121.1:8623-11168 GCA_964428215.1 uncultured Candidatus Accumulibacter sp.
CCGATCGATCCGGGCATCGTGGCCCGTGTTTCGGCCGGCATCCGCTATGCGATCACCGGCAAGGCGCCAGAGTGGTTTGGACCGGGCGAACCCATGGCGCCCGTGGTGCCGGCGTCGGACAAGCCAAGCGTCGAGGGGCGACAGTGGGATTTCCCGGCGTTCGTCAATACGACGCCAACGGTGCGGCAGGGCGAGGCGATTACGTTCGCGCAGTTGCGCGCACTGAGCGAATCTTGCGACGTGCTGCGGATCGTGATCGAGACCCGCAAGGATCAGCTCGAAAAGCTGGCATGGACGATCAAGCCGCGCAACGAAGACAAGGGCTCAGATTCGCGCTGTGATGCGATCGCCAACGCGCTGCGCCTCCCCGACCAAGAGCACACATGGGTGCAGTGGTTGCGTATGGTGCTTGAGGATTTGTTCGTGCTCGACGCTCCTGCGCTGTATGTGCGGCGCACCGTCGGCGGCACGCTTTATGCGATCGAACCGATTGACGGCGCGACGATCAAGCGCGTGCTGGACGACCACGGGCGGACGCCGATGCCGCCTGCCACGGCTTATCAGCAGGTGCTGAAGGGCATGCCGGCGGTCGATTACACGCGCGACGAGCTGATCTACCTGCCGCGCAATCCTCGCACGCACAAGATATACGGATACAGTCCGGTCGAGCAGATCGTGATGACGGTCAATATCGCCCTGCGTCGCGCGCTGCATCAGCTGCAGTTCTACACCGAGGGCAACATCCCGGAATCGCTCATCGGGGTTCCGGAAACGTGGAACCCGGACCAGATTCGGCAGTTCCAGGAGTATTGGGACGCGCTGCTGGAGGGCAACACAGCGGCCCGGCGTCATGCCAAGTTCGTTCCGGGCTCGCTGAAGATTCAGGAGACGAAGCCGGGGGCGCTCAAGGACGATTTTGACGAATGGCTGGCTCGCATCGTGTGCTTCGCTTTCTCGATTTCGCCGACGCCGTTCGTCAAGACGCAGAACCGGGCAACGGCAGAAAGCGCGCAGGAGCAGGCGCTATCCGAAGGTCTGGCGCCCCTGATGGGATGGGTCAAGGCGCTGATGGATCTCATCATCGGCAAGCACTTCAACGCGCCGGATCTTGAATTTCAGTGGGATCAGGGATCGCCGGTCGATCCGCTGGTGCAGGCGCAGATCCATCAGATATACGTGCAGGCGAAGATCAAGACCGCTGACGAGGTGCGCGCGGAGTTGGGCGCAGACCCGCTGACGGCAGAGCAGCGAGCGGAACTGACGCCGCAGCCGCCGCCCATGCTGCCGCCGGCCGCAAGCCAGCAACCGCCGGAGCCAACCCCTGCAAAGGAGGCTCTGGCAAAGGCAAAAAAGCCTGTTTCGCCTATTGACCGGGAGCGCCAGTCAATAGCGCGCAAGCAGAAAGAGATTCAGCAGGTAGTCGCCGACTTTCTCGCCGAGCAGGCAACGGATGTGGCAAAACAGGTAATCGACCTGCGCGGCGAGTTTGCGCAGGCGGTGGCCGGCGACATCAAACAGGCTGACGCAGTTCTTGATGGCGTGGTCTTTCGCGGATGGGCGACGCTGGCAGGCGATGTGCAAGGAATCATGGAGGCGGTGTGCAAGGACGGATCGATTGCCGCGCTGGCGCAGATCGGGATTGCTGGCGCCGTCAAGCCGCTTGACGAGCTGACGCCAGACGAGAAGGCAGAATATCTCGCGCTGCTGAAACAGGTCAATGAGCGCGCGGTGGCGTATGCAGCGGATCGAAGCGCAGAGCTTGTGGGGATGCGCCGAGTTGGTGGGAAACTCGTACAGAACCCGAATGCGGCATGGCGGATCGACGAGAGCACGCGCGAAATGCTGCGCAGTGATGTGATTCGCGCCATGGACGAGGGCATGAGCAATGAAGATCTCGCCGACCTGATCCAGCAAAACTACGGGTTTTCGGATGCGCGCAGCGAAAACATCGCGCGCACGGAGACGGCTTTTGCCGATTCTGCAGGAAACATGTCGGCCTATCGGGCGAGCGGCGTAGTTGCCGGCAAGCGGTGGATTACCGGCGCCGGGTGCTGCGACCTGTGCGAGGCGCTGGACGGCGTTGAGGTGCCGCTTGATGCGGATTTCCCGGACGGCGGCGATTGTCCGCCGCTGCATCCGCAATGCCGATGTGCCTGTACGCCAGTGCTGGCCGAGGAAAATTCTGACTAAGGAAGGGCAAGTATGACAATCAAGAAGTATGCGGTGCCGGCCGGGGTCACGTCGATCACCTTGCCGGATGGCAGCGTGCTCATCCCGGTAGGCAACGTCGTGTCGACCGACAGTCGATACGAGTCTGAACTGGTGCGGTCGGGGTGTGTGAGTGACGACTCTTTGTATCTGTTGGGAATTCCGAGAACCACATTTCAGTCGGCCATCCCATTTTTCCTACTGCCCGGAGACGGCGGCACAAACGGCTTGACTTTCACCGGCGGAGGGGGCGGTGCATTCACGCTGAGCGCGGCGCCACTTGCCAATTTGCTTGGCGGACTGTCCGGGCAGTGGTGCTATGGGTATCTGCCAGCAA
>CAYRXO010000122.1:0-10976 GCA_964428215.1 uncultured Candidatus Accumulibacter sp.
ATCCACGTCAAACACTCAACTTTGTGCACAGGAGACCGAGCATGCAGATCGTCATACAAGCCCGTGGATTGTCGCTGACCCCCAGCCTGCGTGAGTATATCGAGCGACGCATCCGTTTTGCCCTCGATTGGGCCAGCCAGCACGTCCGCAAACTGTCCGTCAATCTGGTCGACCTCAACGGTCCGCGCGGCGGTGAGGACAAGTGCTGCCAGATACGCCTCGGCATTTCCGGCGCCGGCGATATCGTCATCGAAGACACGCAGGTCGATGTGCGCTTCGCCATCGATCGCGCCGCCGACCGTGCCGGACGCACCTTGGCCCGCCAAGTGGCACGCCAGCGGCAACGGCGGCGTGACAGTTCGCTGATTGCCAAACTGCCCGAAGAAAGCGAGGCCGACCCGCTGACGGAGGCCGATGCAATCGCCCGCGCCACAGACAGCCGCCGGCACGCGCGTCCCACAGACTGCTGAACGTCAACTTTTCCGTCGTCGCTACCCGACGGCTTCTATTTGAGGAAACAAATGAAACGGATTTTATTGTTCATCGGCACCAACCTGGCGATCATGCTCGTCCTCGGTCTGATCACCACTCTGACCGGTGCCAATCGCTACTTCACTGCCAATGGACTCGATCTCGGCAAACTGCTCGTTTTCGCCCTGATCATGGGCTTTGGCGGTGCCTTGATTTCCTTGTGGCTGTCGAAAACGATCGCCAAATGGACGACCGGCGCGCAGGTGATCGAAACGCCGAGCAATTCGACCGAATTCTGGCTGCTCGAGACGGTACGCCGCTTTGCCGAGCAGTCCGGCCTGCAAATGCCTGAAGTGGCGATCTACGAGGGCGAACCGAATGCTTTCGCCACCGGGCCGACGCGCAACAATTCGCTGGTGGCGGTATCGACCGGCCTGTTGCAGAGCATGACGCGCGAGGAAGCCGAAGCGGTGCTGGCGCATGAGGTGGCGCATATTGCCAACGGCGATATGGTGACGCTGACGTTGATCCAGGGAGTGGTCAATACCTTCGTCACCTTCATCTCGCGTGTCGTCGGCTACTTCGTCGACCGGGTACTGCTCAAAAACCGCGAGGAAACCGGTATTGGCTACACGGTGACCGTCGTCGTCTGCGACATCGTCTTCGGCATTCTGGCCAGCATCATCGTCATGTACTTCTCGCGGCAGCGGGAATTCCGTGCCGACGCCGGTGCGGCGCGGCTGATCGGCTCACCGGAACCGATGATGGCGGCGTTACGCCGTCTCGGCGGCGTCGAAGCCGGCGAATTGCCGAAAACCGTCGCTACCGCGGGCATCAACGGCCGGCCGGGCTGGATGGAACTGTTTTCCAGCCACCCGCCGATCGAGCAGCGTATCGAAGCCCTCCGCCAAGGAAACGCGAGGCACTGAGCGTCGCGCACCAACATGTGTAAGGCGCTGTCGTTTTGCCGTACGGCAGCGCTCACCCGCCAAAACCGATCATTACTCACCGACTAACCGTCACCCGACGATGAACGCGACCATCGATACCTTTGCCACTGCCCCGATGTGGGCCGCTTTCCTTGCCTTCGTGCTGGCCATGCTGGCGCTGGATCTCTTCGTCTTCGGTGGCCGCAAAGCGCATCGCGTGCCGGTGCGCGAAGCGCTGACCTGGGTCATCGTCTGGGTCACCCTGGCTCTCGGTTTTGCCGCGCTGATCTGGTGGTATCTCGACAACGCGTCAGGCATGGGGCGCGAAATCGCCAACCGCAAGACGATGGAATTCCTGGCCGGCTACCTGATCGAGCAATCGCTGTCGATGGACAACATGTTCGTCTTCGTGATGATCTTCAGCTATTTCGCCGTGCCGGCCGAGTTGCAGCGCCGCGTGCTGCTTTACGGCGTGCTCGGAGCGATCGTCATGCGCATCGGCATGATCCTCGGCGGCGTCTGGCTGGTCAGCCAGTTTGCCTGGCTGCTCTACGTCTTCGGTGCCTTCCTGATCGTCACCGGCCTCAAGATGCTCCTCTTCGCCAATCAGGAACCCGATCTCGGCAATAACCCGCTGTTGCGCTGGTTGCGTGGCCATCTGCGCATCACGCCCGACTTTCGAGGCGAAGCCTTCTTCATACGCCAGAACGGTGTGCTGTGGGCGACGCCGATGTTCCTGGTGCTGGTCCTGATCGAAGCCAGTGACGTCATTTTTGCCGTCGACAGCATTCCGGCGATCTTCGCCGTCACCACTGACCCGTTCATCGTCATGACCTCGAACATCTTCGCCATCATGGGCTTGCGCGCGCTGTACTTCCTGCTTGCCGATCTCGCCGATCGCTTCCACCTGCTCAAGTACGGCTTGGCGCTGGTGCTGGTGTTCATCGGTGGCAAGATGCTGGCGGCGCCGTGGTTCCACATGCCGATCCACTGGTCACTGGCCATCGTCGCGAGCCTGATCGGCGTGTCGATCGTTGCCAGCCTCAAGCTGAGCAAGCCGGCGGCGAGCGGCGATGGCTCGCCGTCATGAGCGGAACGCCGGCGTCGCTTACCGAAAGCGCCTCGTCGGCAACGCACATTTTTCATTGAATTTCTGAAAGGACCCCTGATGACTTCCGAACAAAAGAAAGCCCTGCTGTCGATCGCCTTCTTCGCCGCGCTGGCCGATGGCGTCAAGGATGAACAGGAAGGCGAGCGCCTGCGGCAACTGGCCGATTCGCTCGACGACAATGCTAAAACTCCTGATTTAACGGGTATCTACCGCAACGTGCTGCTTAAGCGGGTGACGCTGGCCAGCGCGACGGCGGTGCTCGAAGACCCCGAACATCGCCAACTGGCCTACGAAATGGCGGTCTGCGTCTGCGACGCCGATGGCCAGCAGACGGGGGCCGAACGGCAGTTTCTCGACGAACTGCAAGTCCTGCTCGATCTCGACGCTGCACAGGCGCACGATCTCGGCCGTCAGGCGGAAGCCATTGTCGAGTCGGTCGCCATCCCGCCGGCCACCGCCGGGCGTCCGGCTGCCGCATCGGCGACGGCGTCGCCAGTGGCCAGCGGGCCGGTCGTTGCCGTCGTGCCGAATGTTCCGGAAGGAGAACTCGACCAACAGATCCTCAACAGCGCGATCATCAACGGCGCTCTCGAATTGTTGCCGCAATCGTGGGCGTCCCTGGCGATCATTCCGCTGCAGATCAAACTGGTGTACAGAATCGGCCAGGCCTACGGTGTCGAACTCGACCAGGGACACATCAAGGAGTTCATCGCCACACTGGGCGTCGGGCTGACTTCGCAGTATCTCGAACAGTTCGGCCGCAAACTGCTTGGCGGCGTGTTCGGCAAGCTCGGCGGCAAATTGGGCGGGTCGGTCGGTCAGACGGCGGCCGGCATGGCCTTCTCGTTTGCCACCACCTACGCCATCGGTCAGGTGGCCAGACGCTACTACGCTGGCGGTCGGCAGATGGATACCGGCTTGCTGCGTCAATCATTTACCGATTTTCTTGCTCCAGCCAAGGAATTGCAAAGCCGCTACCTGCCGCAAATCGAGCAGACGGCCAGCGGACTCGACGCCAGCAAGGTGATGGCTCTGCTGCGCGGCCAGTGAGGGCACGTTTCAGCGGTGCGCCAGAGCAACCCGTGTGCGCCGCGGAATCAGCCGCCGAAGGACTGTGCGTCGAGTACCACCGCCGCGCGCCCCTCGAGCAGACAGTCGGCGCCGTGATGCACGGCAAAACGATAGAGTACATTGCTCTCGCCGCCCAGGCAGTCGGCGCTGATCGTCAGATCGCCAGGCAGATCGTCGAGACGGTCGACGTGCAGCGTCACCGCGCGCACGCTGGTCAGATAGCCCTGCCGTGGCGGATCGTCGTTGCCGGCGAGCAACGCGCCATGCACCGCCATCGCCTGCGCCGCGTATTCAATGCCGCATGCGGCGCCCAGACGACTGGCGAGACGCAAGGGATGATCGGCCGCGCCCGGCTGGCGCGCGCGGCAGCGGATGCGTGTCGGCGACCAGTCGAGCACCGCATCGAGCAGGCACATCGAACCCTGATGCGGGATATGCGCCGCGATCCAGTCGCGGTCTAACATGCGACGCAGTCGATCGCCAGTTGCAGCGGTGGCAGGTAATCGATGCGCGTCGTCATGTCGCGCCGTTGCGCCAGCGCCTGCAGCAGCGGCAGGCTGCGCATGGCGGGAATGCTCTGGCGCAGCGCTTCCAGCGCCGTATCGGTCAGCACGTCGGCCGCCTGATCGACGATCTGCAACGACAAACGGGCCAGCGACTGCGCGCCCGGCGCCGGCGCGAGCAACAGCGCCAAACCTGCACAATCGGGAATCGGCCGTTTGCTGAACAGCGGTTCCGGGTATTCGCTGTCGTAGGCGATGAGCAGAACCGGCCGCCGCTCGACCTGCACCTGTGCCAGCGCGTCGAGCAGCCCGGCGCCGAAACTGGCGTCGAAAGCGCTGAGCACCTGACAGGGCGTCATCGCTTTGGCAGCGATGCTCCAGTAACCGGCGGCGGCGTTGTGCACCGAATTGTGAAAACGCGTCGGTGAAATCTGCCGGTCGTCGGTCGCCAGTTGTTCGCACAGCGCGTGACAGTTGTAGCCGTCGGCGCCGGACGAACTGAAGACGCTGGCCGGCGTCGCCGGATCGACGCCCCCGGCTTGACAGGCTTCGACACCGAGCGCCAACACCAGCTTGACGATGCGGCTGGCGCGGCGGCGTTCGGCCGGCGGCAGCCAGGCCGGCGCCGGCAAGACGCTCGGCGCGGCGACGTAAGGCTGTTCACCGCGCAACACCGCGGCCGCGCTCGGCCAGTCGGGCAGCCCCGGCGCGATCAGTCCGATGCCGTCGACCCAGGCGGTCAATGCAGGCGTGCTCATCAGGCGACTCCGAAAACGAGGCTGCAGTTGCTGCCGCCAAAACCGAAGGAATTGCTCATCGCGTGCCGCAAGGGCGCCGTGCGCGCGGCGAGCACGTAATCGATGGCAATCACCGGATCGCGCTCGCGCGTGTGCGGGCTGCCGGGAAGCAGACCGTTGGCCAGCGCCAGCAGACAGATCAGCGCTTCGACGCCGCCGGCCGCGCCGAGCGTATGCCCGGTGGCGCCCTTGGTCGAACTGCAAGGCAGCGTTTCACCGAACAGCCCCGCCACGGCGCGCCCCTCGGCGGCATCGTTGGCCGGCGTCGCCGTGCCGTGCAGATTGAGATAATCGATATCCGTTGCCTGCAGCCCGGCCGAATGCAGGGCGGCGCGCATCGCCAGTTGCGCACCCAGCCCTTCGGGGTGCGGCGACGACATATGGTGCGCGTCGCTGCTTTCCCCGTAACCGCGCAGCAGCAGACTACCGGCCGGCAGCGTCGCCGGCGGCCGTTCGAGCAGCGCGAAAGCGGCGCCCTCGGCGACCGACAGCCCGTTGCGCGTCGCGTCGTACGGCCGGCAGGGCGCACGCGAAGTCAGTTCGAGCGAAGCGAAACCGTACAACGTCGTCAGGCACAGGCTATCGACGCCACCAACCAGCGCCGCGTCGATCAGCCCGCTCTCGATCAGCCGTGCGGCCGCAGCGAAGGTCTTCGCCGCCGATGAACAAGCGGTGGACACGACCATCGCCGGCCCGGTGAGCGCACAACGGCGGCGGACGAATTCACCGAGCGAAAAACCGTTGTGCGTCGTGCGATAAGCGAAATCGTCGGGCAGCGCGCCGCTCTGCGCAGCGCGCCGGCGGTAAGCCAGTTCCGTCTGCAGGATGCCCGAGGTGCTGGTGCCCAGAAAAACACCGACGCGCCGGGCGCCATGGCGCTCGCTCGCCGCGCGCACGCAGTCGAAGAAACCGTCGGCGTCGAGCGCCAGTTGCGCCAGACGGTTGTTGCGACAGTCGTATTCCGCGAAGTCTTCCAGCAGCGCCTGCCGGTCGACGTCGGCGACTTCGCCGACCCAGGTGTCGAGGTCGACACTCTCGAAAGCGCACGGCCGCAGACCGCTGTCGCCGGTGCGCAGCGCAGCGAGCGTCGGCGCCACGCCACGACCGAGCGCGGTAGTCAGCGTGAAACTGGAAACGAGCAGGGGCGTCACGAAGAAATCTCCAGGAGGCGACGGACAGACATCTTAACGTGAAAGTCGCCTGCCGATGCAGGCATGTCCATGCCAAAGTCATGATGGCTGGACAGGCGTTCTGCCACCAGTGACGAGACGAAAAGCGTGCCACCCCGCGATTCACTCGCGCAGACATTCTGTCGGCCTTTCCCGAAGCCTTCCCGGTGCCGTCCGTCCAAGGGCTATCGCCGGCGCAGACAATCGTGCAGAGCGCAGCGCTGCCCGCGCACACCCGGTCGTCGGCACCACCCGGCGCCGCCCCTGATATCATGCGGGTTTCCCGTCTGCCGCAGGCCTCAGCCAGCCGCCATCGACCCGTCATGAACATGAACCTCGCCCCGTCACTGTGCGACTGCCTGTTCATCAGTGACTGTCGCGACGACGCACGCGGCGCCAGCGGCCGTCTCTACGACTGGCTGCGCATCGCCTTTGGCCGCGAGCGCGTCTTCCGCGACGTGAGCAGCATCGGCGTCGGCGCGTGGCGCCGGAAGATCGATGCCGCGTTGGCGCGCAGCATCGCCTGCCTGGCGGTGATCGGCCCGCGCTGGGCAAACGCCGACAATCTGCCGCGCCTGCATGACAGCGCCGACCTGGTGCGCCACGAACTGGCGCAGGCACTGGCGGCAACGCCGTAGGAGACCATGACGCAGGTGTCGATGCTGGTCGAAGGCGCCAGCCTGCCCGCCGCGCTGCAGCCGCTCCACGAGTGGAACGCGCGTCCGACCAGCGAAGACGGCTGGGAAGACGACATCCGCCGGCTGATTGGCGAAATTGCCGAAGCCACACACCTGCCGGTCGGTCCCGAGCTCGAGACGCTGTTGCAAGACGCCGGCACCGCGCAGCAACGCCTCGCCAGCAAGACGCCGTACCCGTCAGCCAACAGCCGCACCGCCCAGCCTGCCGCCGACCGGCACCGGACATGAACCGTCCGCCAAGCTTCGTCACCCTGACCCTCAACCCGGCCATCGACCACAGCGTTGCGGTGGCCGGTTTCCGCGCCGGCGAGGTGCATCGGGTCGATGGGCAGCGCTTCGACCCCGGCGGCAAGGGGATCAATGTCGCCGCCTGTCTCGCCGACCTCGGTCAGCGCGTGACGGTGAGCGGCTGGCTCGGCGCCGATAACGCGGCGCCGTTCGAGCGCCTGTTCCGGGAAAAGGGACTCCACGACCGTTTCCTGCGCGTCGCCGGCGCGACACGGGTCAATATCAAGATCATCGACGCGCCGCAGCAGCGCGTCAGCGAGCTCAATTTTCCCGGCCAGCCGGTGACGTCCGCCGATATCGCCGCCCTGCGCCAGACGCTGGCGGCGCTGCTCGCCGAGAACGATTGCTTCGTCCTCTCCGGCAGCATGCCGGCCGACGTGCCGGTGACTTTCTACGCCGAACTGGTCGCCTGGCTGCGCGCCGCCGGCAAACAGGTGGCGCTCGACAGCAGCGGCGCACCGCTGGCGGCAGCGCTCGACGCGGCGCCGCAGTTGATCAAACCGAATCGCGCCGAACTGGCCGGGGTGCTGGCACGGCCGCTCTACGAGCCGGCGGCGCTGGTCGACGCGGCGCGCAGGCTGCTCGCGCGCGGCATCGGCACGGTGATCGTCTCGGTCGGCGCGGCCGGCGCACTGTTCGCCACAGAGGAGGACTGCCTGTTCGCGCGGCCGCCACCGGTGACGGTGCGCAGCACGGTCGGCGCCGGCGATGCCTTATTGGCCGGTTTCCTCGCCGCGCGCGCGCAGGGACAGACGCTGGCGCAGTGCGCGCGATGGGCGACCGCGACCGCCGTCGGCGCGCTGACGCAGATCGGCCCGCGTCTGCCGTCGTTGGCCGAGATCGAGGCCGGTACGCAGCGGATCGTCGTGCAGCACGTGAGGCGCTGAGGCCACGCGGGCGCAACGACAGCGCTGCTGAAGTGACGGCGGGGTGAAGCACGCACTGCAGCGCGCCAGGAGAGGCGAGCACTTGGCCGTGGCTGACTGCTCCTCCCGAATCCAGAGGCGTTGATTCGGATACTCGGCGATGACCTCATCCTTCCACCCCGTGCGCAATGACCATCGGCTCCGTCGAGTAGCTGCTTGGCTCCGGCACGGCATCACGGAGAACGCGATCTACCGGCGCAAGCGACTCGGCGACAGTTTGTACTTCCGCACCGTCGAACGACGGGTGACAGCAGCCAATTTTGCTGTGGCTTTAATCTACACCTTCCTGCTGGCGTGCAGCAATTTGTCCGGGCAAGGCGAGTTGCGTCTGCCGCATGACCAAGGATGTGAAAAACGCGGCTTACGTCGAAAAATTGCCAAAAATTTGGCAAAACCGTGCCGTGCGGGCGTTTGCCTAGAGCGCCTGATCGCAGACGCCACGCACCGCAATTCCGGCATGAAAAGAACGGATTAGTTCGGCGACGCCCTGCGCGGATGCCTTATTCGACAAAGAACTTTGTGGCGCCATTGCGCCCTGAAAGAGAAACCGATCATGACGACTTTGAATCAACTCGACAATCAATCTGCAGCAACGACGACTGAGACCGCGCGTCGTAAACAATGAAAAATCTGGCCATATCTGATGGCTATGGGCCCCGGTCTGATCGCCGCCAACGCCGGCAATGATGCTGGAGGCATCGCGACGTATGCTTCAGCAGGCGCGACCTATGGCTATGCGTTTCTCTGGGTCATGCTAGTGATCCTCTTTTGTCTCGGAACAGTGCAAGAAATGTGTGCCCGCCTGGGCGCGGTCACCGGTAAGGGTTTCTCGGACCTCGTACGCGAGAATTTCTCGCTGCGCATGACGGCGTTCATTCTATTTGCTTTGCTGATCGCCAATTTTGGCGTCATCGTCACCGAATTCGTCGGGATCGGCGCGGCTGCTGAATTGTTTGGCATGAGTCGCTATATCGCCGTCCCGGTTTCCGCCGTGGTGCTCTGGTTGCTCATCACGCGCGGCTCATACGACCGGGTGGAGAAGATTTTTCTTGTGTTGACGCTCGCCTTCCTGAGTTACATCGGTGCAGCGTTCATGGGAAAACCGGACTGGCATGAAGTGCTCGACGGGGTAATCGTGCCGACGATCAAGACCGAACCGGAATATCTGACGATGTTGATCGCTTTGATCGGGACGACCATCACGCCCTACATGCAGCTTTACGTGATGTCTTCGGTGGCCGAAAGGGGTGTCAAACCGGAAGATTATCGCTTTACGTGGGTGGATGTTTGGAGCGGTACTTTTTTTGCGGTCTGCATCTCGGGATTCATCATCATTGCGACCGCCGCGACACTGTTTCCGATTGGCAAGCAGGTCGAAACCGCCGCTGACGCCGCAATGGCCCTGGCGCCGGTGGCCGGACAATATGCCAGCTATCTGTTCGCCATCGGACTGCTCGGTGCATGCCTGCTGGCGGGTGGAGTGCTGCCGCTGTCTACGACCTACGTGATGAGTGAATCGCTCGGTTTTGAGCGTGGCGTCTCACGTTCATGGAGCGAAGCGCCAATCTTTATCGGCATGTTTACGGTACTGCTGTTCGTTGGCGCGGCATTGGCGCTAATTCCCAACCTGCCGGTCATTCCCGTGTTACTGGGCGTGCAAGTAGTGAATGGCTTGCTGCTGCCGATCGAGCTGTTCGCCATCCTGAAGCTGATCAACAACCCCGAGTTGATGGGCCAATACGTGAATGGCAAGGTCTATAACTTTGCGGCCTGGAGCATCGCCATTGTGATCAGTCTGCTTTCGCTATCGCTGATTATTCTTACCGTGCTCGAATGGTGCGGACTGAAACCGGGCAGCTGATTTTTGACCGCTAACTCCGCGGCGTAATCGCTCCTGCAAGCACGAAGCCGAGCATGGCGTCCGGAATCGAAACCAGTTGAGCTGGGCGGCAATGGCAGGGGAAGGGAAGGGCAAGGGCAATTGGCCCCGCTCTGACAATTTGGACAGGCGGCGGCAGTCCGATCGAACCCGCCTTGCTCTTGCCGCTCTGCCGATAGCCATCGCCTTTGATCCATTTTTGTCGCGACGCTATTTGTCGTGCATCGCACCACCGGTCAGCAGCTCGATCCGCCGTTGCAGTCGTGCCGCCTCCTCAGCACTGCCCTTGCTCAGTGCGCGCGACTGCTGAACTTTCAACCACGCCAGCAAGGGTCGCCGCCAGCCTTGTGCGGACGCGGCATCCACCGCTGCGGCAATGATGCCGTCGCCGGCCTGTCCGCGTCGCAGCAATACAGCCGCGGCCAGCAATCGCGCGAAGGGATCGTCAATCGTCACCAGCGACGTTTCGGGAGTCGTCGAGGCACTGACTTCCCGCGCTGTGACCGGCAGCAACGGCCAGTCGGCGGGCTGTGCCTGGCCGCTCAGATAACGGGCATACGCCTGTTCCGCCGGAGCGGCGTCATGGGACAGCGGCTGGTACGCCGAACAATCGTCGAAATCGAGACTGGCAACGCGCGCGGCACAGTGCAGCAACTCGACGCGCGCCGCCAGCGGCAAGCGCCCCGTCCGCGCCACTTCGGATTTGCCACGCGCGAATTGCCGGGCAGCCAGCCGGTCGTTGCCGCTGAGATACGCTTCGACCGCGTCATCCAGGCTGTCCCTGGCGTTGACCTGCCAATCGGCGGGTGGATGGCCGGCGCAGGCCGTCAGCAACAGGCCAACGACAGCCAGACGATACAGCCTCCGGCAGAAGTTCATGGCAGTTTGATCTCCGTATCACGCGCCAAAGGCCATTTGCGGTTGAGCTCTTTGACCAGATGATCGACCTTGCGCAAGGTGACTTCGATCTCGCCGCGCAAAGCGGCCAGATCGACCGTCGCTTCGCTGGCATTGCCGGCAATTTCCTGCGCCTTGACCAGCACGGCATCGACTTTTTGCAGGCTGCCGCGCGCTTCGCCGAGCAGGCCGTTGAGCTGCTGCACCGACTGTCGCGCGTCGGCCACCAGTCCATCC
>CAYRXO010000123.1:0-10954 GCA_964428215.1 uncultured Candidatus Accumulibacter sp.
CTCAAAAAGCCAGTGTGATCCTGCGCGCCCAGGGGTGGGCGCACTGAACGCTTACATTGCATCTGCTTTCCCCTCCGGCAAGATGCTAAAGTTTTCGCCTCTTGCGTCGCAGATGGACTCAGGGAGCGCAGACTGCGGGCGTTATCGCCGATTTCCGATGACCGCCGTCGGTCGCTGACGGCGATGCCTGTTTGAGCGAGGGTCGAGCATGATACGCATTCCTGCGGAACTGATTCCGCCCGCCCCGCCGGCGCCAGCCGGCAAAGACGTCGTCGAGCCGCCGGGCGTCGAACAGGTCGGCGCGGCCGCGGCGAGCGGCAATGCCTTGTCCGGCGAGCCGTCGGCCAGTCGGCCGGCGTCGTATCAGGACGTGGTGCGCGCGCGCAGCGAAAACGACACCGGTGACAGCGCCGACGGCCGCGTCACGCCGCCTGTCCCTGAAACGAGTCCGGCCACCATGCCGGCGGCGGCGCCTCTCCCGTACGAACGCCGCCAGGGCGACCGCCGCCAGCAAAACCGTCCGGTCCTGCTCGATACCCGCGTCAACCGCGGCCGCCGGCAGGCCTCCGGCGACGGGGGAATCAATATCAAGGTCTGATCGGTCAGCGCGATGCGCCGTTTGCGGTGAAGGTTTGGTTGAAACTGTTCTCGAATTGCCTGGGATCGAGACCCGCATAAGCAGCCGCTGCCGCGCCTTGTGAAATCGCTCCGGAGAACCTGGGAACGCCAGCGGGATGGCGATGGTCCGCTCGCCCGAGCCGGGGATGCTGTCGGGTCAGTCGCGTTTTTTCCTGCCAACCCGTCAAAAACTTTGCCAACCGCCGCCGCATCAGCAGAGTAGCGGCGAAGAGGATCATGCTTTCGGCACTCTCTGGATAGAGTTCGTAGCCCTTCGAGAGTCGGCGAGACCAACGCCCAGCCAGGCAAAGGTCCGTTCGACGACCCAGCGCTTTGGCAACACCACGAAGCGATGGGATTCGCTTCCTTCGACGATCGGGAGAAGCTATGCGTGTCCACCGCCAGATGACGATAACGGCCTTTGCTCTTCTTTCCTGCGTCGTACCCTCGGAGCGGTCCTCCCAAGCAACCTTTCAACCGGCGCTGCCCCGCCGAGCTGTTCATGCCCGGGTCTTTTGACTTCAGACAGCACTCTCATCAACTCGCTGCACTTCGGACTGGAAACCGCCGTTCAGAGACGAGATCGATCATATCCGCCCGGGAAGGACAATGCGCGCCGCGCTCGTCCTGCCCTCGCCGCAGTGAGCCGACGGCTGGCGGATCGCATTCCGCTTGCAGCCTGCCGGCAACTTTCATAGTATCTCCTCCGCCTGACCGAGGTCAGGCGAGACAGCATCCCCGGGTGTCCTCCGACCATGATCGGGGGAAGAATCGGGAAGGCGGTGCAAATCCGCCACGTACCCAACGCTGTAAGGAGGATGGTCACGCACAAGGCCACTGGCCGGGGCGGCAGCCCCACCGGGAAGGCGCGTGTTCCGGGTGAATCCGAGTCAGAAGACCGGCCAGGGGATCGTCATCGGCTGCATGGTCAGGCAGCTTCTGTTGCCCATTGAAGGGGACTGAAATGGAAACCTGTGCCGATCCGGCAAGGCATGCTTTTCCCGACGCGGCCCGCCAGGCGGTCTACCGCGCCATCTTCTCCCGCCGCGACGTGCGCGGCCAGTTTCTGCCCGAAGCGGTGCCGGACACGGTATTGAGCCGCGTCCTGCTGGCGGCGCACCACGCGCCGTCGGTCGGTTTCATGCAGCCGTGGAATTTTCTGCTCCTCCGTTCGCCAGCGGTCAAGCGCCGGGTGCATGACCTGTTTCTGGCGGCCAACGCCGAAGCCGTCGAACTGTTCGCCGGCGAACAGAAGACGCTCTACAGCCGACTCAAGCTCGAAGGCATCGTCGAAGCGCCGGTCAATCTCTGCGTCACCTGCGATCGTCAGCGTGCCGGTCCGGTGGTGCTCGGACGGACGCACGACAGGGCAATGGACCTGTACAGCAGCGTCTGCGCGGTGCAGAACCTGTGGCTGGCCGCGCGTGCCGAGGGTCTCGGCGTCGGCTGGGTGAGCATTTTCGACCCGGCGGCCTTGCAGCAGACACTGGGCATCCCAGCCGAAATCGTCCCGGTCGCCTACCTCTGTATCGGCTATGTGAGTCATTTCGTCGACCGGCCCGAACTGGAGATCGCCGGTTGGCGGCGCCGTCAGCAGGTCGAAGAATTGGTTTTTCATGAGCAGTGGGGGCGGCAGGAGAGCACTGGGGATGGACTGAGCGCGGCGTTGCGTTCGCTGCAGGCGGACGTGCAGGAACGCGGGAACGGGCCGCCATGATCTTCCAAGCCGTTCCACCGTTCGTCGGAGCGGAAAGTCTGTATCTGCCGGCCTGCGCTTTGGCCGGCGTGCTGCTCGACCAGGCTCTCGGCGAAGCGCGGCGCTGGCATCCGCTGGTCGGTTTCGGACGTATCGCGCAGGCGCTGGAGCAGCTTTTCAACCGGCGGCAGGTAGCCGATGGTCTGTGGGCGTGGATGCTGGCGGTGCTGCCCGCCGTGGCGCTGGCTGCCGGCGTGCGCCTTTATTTCCCACTGTTGACCGATATCGTTTTGCTGTACTTTGCCCTCGGCGCGCGCAGCCTGCGCAGCCATGCCGAAGCCATCGTTCAGCCGTTGCTGGCCGCGGACCTCCCGGAGGCGCGGCGACGGGTCGGCTATATCGTCTCGCGGCAGACCGACCGGCTCGACGCCACTGGCGTGGCGCGCGCCGGCGTCGAATCGGTGCTCGAGAATGGCAACGACGCCATCTTCGGCACCCTGTTCTGGTTCGCCGTGCTGGGCGGTCCCGGCGTCTTGCTGTTCCGCCTGGCCAACACCCTCGACGCCATGTGGGGTTACCGCAACGCGCGTTTTGCCAATTTCGGCCGGGTGGCGGCGCGCATCGACGATGTGCTCAATTATCTGCCGGCACGCCTGACGGCACTGACCTATGCCCTGCTTGGCCGGCTCCGACCGGCGCTGTCGTGCTGGCGGCGTCAGGCGCCGGCCTGGGACAGCCCGAATGCCGGTCCGGTGATGGCGGCCGGTGCCGGCAGTCTCGGCGTTCTGCTCGGCGGCCCGGCGATCTATCAAGGGCAGACAGAGATGCGACCGCTGCTCGGCGAAGGGCGTCCGCCGGAAGCGGCGGACCTGCAGCACGCGCTGCGCCTGGTCCGCCGCGGTTTATGGTTGTGGCTGACCGTCCTGCTGCTGATCGGACTGAGCCATGCTTGAGCACGGCGGACGACTCCGGCAGGCTGCCGCCGACTATGGCATTCCCTTGGCCGAATGGCTGGATCTGTCGACCGGCATCAATCCGCGGCCGTGGCCGGTGCCGGCGCTGCCGATCGCTGCCTGGCAGCGTCTGCCCGAGGAGAACGATGGTCTGGAAGCGGCGGCGGCGGCCTATTACGGCAATGCCGGAGCCTTGCCGGTCGCTGGTTCGCAGGCGGCGATCCAGGCTCTGCCCCGGCTGTTTCCGCCGGATCGGCTGACCTGCGTCACGCCGCTCTACGCCGAACACGCGCTGGCCTGGCAACGCGCCGGGCATGCGATCGACACGCAGCCGGCGTCGAGCGCCGGAATGGAGCGGGCAAAATACGCGCTGCTGTGCAATCCGAACAACCCGACCGCGCAAGTGCATCGGCCTGTCGATCTGCTGGCGTTGGCCGATGCCATCCGCCGCCGGGAGGGCTGGCTGGTGGTGGACGAAGCTTTCATCGATGCCACGCCGGAGGCGAGCCTGACGCCGCTCGCCGGCAGTACACAGGCGCCCAACCTGATCGTTTTTCGTTCACTCGGAAAATTCTTCGGATTGGCCGGTGCCCGTGTCGGTTTTGTCTTCGCGGCGGCCGAACTGCGCCGGCGTCTGGCCGAAGCCCTGGGTCCGTGGACGGTCAGCGGGCCGTCCCGGCTCGTCGCCCGCCGTGCACTGCAGGATGCCGCTTGGCAGGCCACGGCGCGGCGGCATTTGGCCGGGGCGAGCCGTCGCCTGCATGCTTTACTGGCCTCGTATGGTGAAGTGAGCAGCACGGCGCTGTTTGCCACCTTGCGCGGTGTCGACGGCCCGCATTGGCATGACAGTCTGGCGCGGCAGGGCATCCTGACGCGCCATTTCCCGGAGCACGCTTTGCTGCGCTTCGGTTTGCCGGGCGTTGAAAGCGATTGGCAACGTCTGGCGCAGGCGCTGGCCAACTGTGCGCCATCGGCGGCCTGAGCAGCGGCTGGGAGAAATAGAGACGACGAAATGATCAGCAATGCGGAGCGAATGGCAAAAAAGAAGACGCTGGTCGATGACCGGATCGCTGCCGCGCAGGACGAGCGCGGTGTCCTGCTGGTCAACACCGGCAACGGCAAAGGCAAATCGAGCGCCGCTTTCGGCGTTCTCGCGCGTGCGCTCGGTCACAGCTTGCAGGTGGCGGTCATCCAGTTCGTCAAAGGGCGTTCCGATACCGGCGAGGAAGCTTTTTTCCGCCAACAGGCGCGGGTGCATTGGTACGTCGGCGGCGAAGGTTTCACCTGGGAAACGCAGGACAAGGCGCGCGATGCGCGCGCGGCCCGGGTGGCGTGGAGCGAGGCCTGCCGCCATCTCGCCGATCCGGACGTCGCCCTGGTCGTTCTCGATGAACTGACGTATGCCTTCAAATACGGCTGGCTCGAGCTTGAAGAGGTGCTCTCTGTGCTGCAAACGCGGCCGCGCCAGCAGCATGTCATCGTCACCGGCCGCGCGGCGCCCGAGGCGCTGCGCGCCGCGGCGGATACGGTGACCGACATGGTCATGGAAAAACATGCTTTCACAGCAGGAGTGAAAGCCATGCCCGGCCTGGAATACTGAGCTGCCTGCCCCGTGCGGAGCCTTGCCGCACCGGCTTCCGATAAGAATCGATGGCGCAAATTTTCGAATCTGCCGTCTCCGGGTGTGAGATCAACCGACTTGCGGACTTGCGATCTCGGGCCGCATGACAAGCAGAGGATGAAAATTCGCTCACGCGGCGTGCTGGCGTTTGCACGCAGCCGGCTTCCGTCGGCTGCGTGCAATGTCCCTCCCTATTGATTCACTTGGGCAATGTGTCGTTCTCGCCGCCTGATTGTCCGCACGATGATCTGCACCGTGTCATGGGCCAAGTGCGCAACGATGGCGTAGAATGCAGACGGTGGCGCGCTCCGCAGTCAGCCATTCCGGTTCATGACGCGTTTCCGCCGCCGTCCATTACTTCGGTCCATGAACAGCAGCGAAGATCCTTTCGCCATCCTGGGCGTCAACCACGACGCATCGCTTACGGAAATCAAACAGGCGTATCGCCGGTTGGCGATGCACTGGCATCCCGATCGCAATCCTGCGGTCGTCGCCGAGACGGAGTTCAAACGCGCCAATGCGGCTTATGCGGTGTTGCTCGACCCGCAGCAGCTGGCTGCCTGGCGTATGCTCGTTGGCGGAGAGACTATCAATACCGTCAGCCCGCCTGTAACGCCGCGCTACGACTGCACGCAGATCCTGCCGTTGACCCTGGAGGAAGCGGCTTTCGGCTGCAACAAAAGCATCGAACTGACGCATCGTGTGCGCTGCGATCATTGTCGTGGCAGCGGCATCATCGAACATCAGAATTCGATTCCCTGCAGTATCTGCAGCGGCTGTGGGCGAATTCCACGCGCCGGTGGGCGCACCGGTATTTGCAGCGGTTGCGGCGGCCATGGCTATCTGCGCCAGAGCGCCTGCCCGCACTGCGCTGCCAGCGGCTGGGGCAACGATTTACGGACGCTGGCGGTCAGCGTTCCTCCCGGCATGCGCGAGGGTGAGCGACTTCGATTGGCTGGTCAGGCGCCGCTTCCGCCGGATGTCGACATGGCGGAGGGTGATTTGTACCTCGAAATCAAGTTCGTCGCCCATCCCTTGTTCGTTGCCGAGGGAAAGGACCTGCTCTGTGAAGTGCCAGTGAGCGTTTTCCGCTTATTGGCGGGAGGGGCAGTCGAGGTGCCGACTCTGCAGGGATTGGCCGTTGTCGACCTGCCGCCCTACTCGCAGCCTTCGCTGGAGTTCCGTCTGGCTGGCCTCGGTCTCCCCGGCAAACACGAGCACGATCCAGCCGGCAATCTGGTGGTTCATTTCGAATGTGTGTATCCGAATTGTCCGGCTGGCGACGAGCTGGTTCAGTTGAGTCGCCTTGATCAGGTCTTGCAGGACGGCTGTCAACAACGTGCCCCTTCGCTGGCAGCCTGGCTGGGGCAATTGCAGGTCCTGCGCATGGCGAACGAGGATAGCCAGCACTCACAAGCGTCGGCCGAGAGCGATCAGGTAGGGTAGAGTGACGAATGGCCACAAGCTGGCCATCCAGCGCGTCAAGCCGTTGAAGTTGAAGAAATGGCCTTGCCGCCAGGCTGCCAGCGCCGCTTCCGAATACGGATTGGGCGGAGTGAGATTGACCAGCGCCGTTCCGGCCATCAGTGCCGCTCCGGCCAGGGCCACCCGCAGGCTGGCCGGCAACAGCAACATCAGCCATAGCAATAGACCGCCGATCAGCAAACCCAGTCGCGCTCCCGGCGTCAGCCAGGAAAAAGCATCGTTCGGCGTGACCAGAACAGCCGCCCCCAGGGTACGCACCGCCAATGCCAGAACGATGAACAGTGCCAATACCCGGTATGGCGACCCGCAATCGTTGAGCAGAGTGCGCGCGAAAAGGCCGACGGCCAAGCAGTTACAGGCAGTAACGCCGGTTTCAAGGACAATAAACGACGCCGCGGCGTACGGAAGCGCTGGCGACAGCCCAAGGACGTTGCGCAAATCGCCGGCACCGAAAAGGAGGGTTTCGGGGGAAAGTTGCGTCAGCAGCCAGATACCGAGCAGGACGACTCCGAAGTCGGCATAGGGGATTGCCGCCAACAACTCGCGCTGCAATCTGAGAATACGTTGAAATATCCGTTTGCCGGCGAAGGCGGCGAGCAGCGCTCCGAGCAGCGCACCGAAGGTATTGCAGCCGAGATCGACATTCGACGGCACGCGGGAGGGCAGCCAGCTTTGCAGGCTCTCCATACAGAAACTGAGCACAGCAGCGAGCAGCAACCCGAGCAATGCGGCCAACCACCGATTCAGAATTTGGCGCCAGGCCAGTGTCAGCAGAAAGCCGAGCGGCACATACGCCACGATATTGACTACAAGGTCGAAAACGGTCCAGTAGCGCGGCCAGGGTGTGGCAAGATAAGCCAGCGGTGAAACGCCGAGGTCGCGCCAATGTTCGAGCGGATACAGACTGGCATAGACGATCAATACGACGTAGGCCAGCGTCAGATATAACGGTAAACGTATGCCGGGTTGTGCCGGAAAATTTACTTTTCCCGCCTCCTGCCGCGTGGCAACTGAGTTCATTGGCAGTTGACGATGGGTCAACACGCCGCAGAGCGCAACAGGCAGCCGAAATGTGCGTCCATCGGCAGTCTTACAACGCTCCCTGGTAAATCTGCCGGCTGATTTCCGGGGTGATATCCCGATGTTCGCCAAGTTCGGTCATGCCATGCTCGATCAACTGCCTGACCAGCGGTTCGACGGCCTCGGCGCCGAGACCGTAGTCGGAAAGACGGGTCGGAATGCCGACGCTGGCAAAGAAATCGGCTGTGCAGCATATCGCCGCATCGATCCGCTGCTCCTCATCGCCAGCGCGTAGTTGCCAGACCCGTTCGGCGTATTGCAGCAGTTTGGCGCGCTTCTGTTGCCGGCGAACCCGCAGCATCGACGGCAGCACGATGGCCAGCGTTCGCGCATGGTCGATATCGTGCAGGGCGGTCAATTCGTGGCCGAGCATGTGCGTCGCCCAGTCATGCGGCACCCCGGCGCCGATCAGACCGTTGAGCGCCACCGTCGTCACCCACATCAAGTTGGCGCGCAGCTCGTAATTTTCTGTTTCGCTGAGACAGCGCGGACCGATTTCGATCAACGTCTGCAACAGACTTTCGGCAAAGCGGTCCTGAACCTGTGCGCCCACCGGATAAGTCAGATACTGCTCGACGATATGCACATACGCATCGACGATGCCGTTGGCGATCTGTCGCGCCGGCAGGGTGTAGGTTTTGGTCGGGTCGAGGATCGAGAAAACCGGGTAAACGTGCGGAGTGATGAAGGCGAGCTTGGCTTTCGTTTCATGGCGTGTGACCACCGAACCGCAGTTCATTTCCGAGCCGGTGGCCGGCAGGGTCAGCACGCTGGCCAACGGCAAGGCCCGCTGCACACCGGCACCGTGCGAAAGCATGATCTGCCAGGGATCGCCTGCGAAAGGCACGGCTGCGGCGACGAATTTCGTCCCGTCGATTACCGAACCGCCGCCGACGGCGAGCAGGAAATCGAGTTTTTCGCGCCGGACCTGCTCGACGGCACGCATCAGCGTTTCATAGGTCGGGTTGGCTTCGATGCCGGCGAATTCCTGCACCACCCGTCTGCCGAGTGCGGCCTGCACTTCGGCCAAAGTCCCGTTGCGCCGCGCACTGCCGCCACCGAGAAGGATCAGTACCCGCGCGTCGACGGGCAGCAGTTCGTCGATGCGCTCGATCGTGTTGGCGCCAAAAACGATTTTCGTCGGATTGTGATAAGTGAAGTTGAGCATGGCCACAGTCTCCGTTAATTCAGCCGGGCAAGTATAAAACAAGTGCAAAGACGCGATTGCCGGCTGGCAGTTCAATCGACGACGATAGCGACTCTTGCACAAGGAAAGGGACTGTGAGCGACAGTAACCGGCCATTGCGTAACCTTCCGGGCTTGGTTAGCATGCAGTGCGGAAATTGTGGCAAAGATCACGGTTTTACGTCACAGCCAGATAGTCCGTTAAACGAGGAGAGTCCATGCCTGCAAGCAGTGGAATGCCAGCGGAAGACGCCAGCTTCGTCCTGACGCCACCGGAGCCGTTGACTCCGCTCGGCGACCAGCAGGCCAGCCGGGCGATCCCCTTGCCCGATCAGTTGATGTCGGCTGTCGATCAACAGGTCGACCGTTTCATCAGTGCCTTGTTGCACGAGGGTGTGCACAGCGACGCGTTCAAATCGCGGCTCGACTCGGCTTTTCGACTCGGACGTGAGGAAATCTCCTGCGCGGCCAGCCTGATGAGCGGCCGTTTCATGAGCCAGAACATGCGCGGCATCGAGGATTCGTCGGCGTTCAAGGCAGTGCAGGCGATGCGCCATCAGCTCGATCAACTGGACCCGGGTAGGGAAGGCGATTTGCTGACGCAAAACAAGCTGCTCGGCATCCTGCCCTACGGTGACAAGCTGAAAGCGTATTTCCGCCGTTTCCAGTCGGCGGCAGGGCAGATACAGTCGGTGCTGCAGCAACTCTACGTCGCGCGCGACGACCTGCAACGCGATGTGGTGGACATCGAAGCCAGCCGGAGCAAGCTCTGGGAAGCTCTGCAGAAACTGAAGGCTGCGGCGCGTTTTGCCGAACAGCTCGACAGTCGTCTCGCCCGGCAGGTAGCGACGATGCGGGCGAGCGACGAGCAACGCGCCCGTGCGCTCGAGCAGGAAGTGCTCTACTACGCCCGTCAGAACCTGCAGGACTTGCTGACCCAGCAGGCGGTGTGCGTCAACGGTTATCTGTCGCTGGAAGTGCTCAAGAAAACTTGCCGGGAGATGATCATCGGCTGCGAACGTGTGGCGACCACCGGCATGTCGGCGCTCGCCGTCGCCCAGACGGTCGCCCGGGCGACGGGCAACCAGATCAAGGTGGCGAACATGCTCGGCAGCGTCAACCAGAGCATCGAAAACATGATCGTCGAGTCGGGAAAACAACTGGGCGCGCACGCCGAACGCAGCGTGCAGTTAACCAGCAATCCGCTGCTCGGCGTGGAAAAGTTGCAGGAAATGTTCGATCTGACCTTCCAGGCCGTCGATGTGATGGACAATTTCCGCAGCAAAGCGATTGAATCGATGAGCCAGACCAATGCCTTGCTGCGCGAACAAGTGCAGCGCGCCGAGTTACGGATGGATCGCTCCCGTCAGGAGCAAGTGCGCGCTCAGGCAGCGACGATGCCCGATGGGCCGGTCAAGTTATGAAACTTCGTCTGTATCTTCGCTTTCCGACTCGAACCCCGTCATTCCCGGAGACTGTCGCATGCCACAAAAATACCTGATTCGTCGGGACACTGCCGCCTGGTCTTTGCAAGTCTGGCTCTCCTTTGGCCTAGCCGTCATGGCCTGCCTCATCGGCGTCTGGCAAATGCCGAGCCAGGATCTTGACCGCGCCTTTCTCGCACTCGGCTTTTTCTTCTGCTTGTTCACCGCGTTTACGTTGGCAAAAATGATTCGCGACAACCGTGATGAAAAAATCGATACGCCTGCCTGGGTGCTCACTGTCTGGTCCGGCTTTGCGATTGCTGTTTCGTTGACGGCCTGGGGCCTGTACCGCATGGTGGTCGGCGACTGGGAGAAGAGTTATCTAATCGTTTCCTGGTTGTTTCTGATCAGCACGGTCTTCACGCTGGCCAAACTGGTGCGCGACAAGCAGGAGGCCGATCTGCTCGAAGGCAGTCCCCACGACAGCGACGCCGGTTGAGAGCAGGCGGGAAGGGACCGGTCAGTTCGATAGCGCCATCCCGGCGGCGTTCATTTGCGCCCCGGGGAAATGAAAGTCCGCCCGAATATCTCATTTCCCACTTCTCCCCCCAAGAGAGGCGGCAGCGAGATGGGCGTGTTGCCTGGCGTCTTTTGCTTTGAAATTGGGCAGTCAGACGCTCGCGCAAGCAATGCAACAATGGTCTATTTCAAAACCCGAGATCTTTCGTCGAAAACCGGACGATCGACCGGGATGCGACAAGTTGCTTGTGAACCGCCCCGGGAATTGAGGAGGCTCCATGACCTGAGAGAATGGATCCATGAACAAGACAAACAAATATTCAACCTAGAAATCTCAGTTGGAGAGCTTGATCCGGCCGGGAATGCTGGCAAG
>CAYRXO010000124.1:0-10926 GCA_964428215.1 uncultured Candidatus Accumulibacter sp.
ATTCATCCGTTTTGCCCAGCAGCCACTGGTCGAAACGTGAATTGGGGGTCACCAGCGTTTTTTCGAATTCGGCGATCGCCGTGGTCACCTGATCGATATCGATCCTGTCCTTGGCGAATACCTGTTGGAACTCGCGACGGTAAGCCGGAATCGATTGCAGAACATCGACCGCCAATACATGCGTAAAAGCCATCTCGCCCGGATTGGCAATGGGCCCGCCCGCCTGCGCCTTCAAATCCGCTGCCCGGCCGTCCCAGAATTGGGCCAGGTTGAGACTGGAATTGAGCACGGTCGGCGCGTTGATCGGTCCCTGTTGCCAGCGATCACCGATGGAAGTCGGTAGATTGTCGGTGCCGCCCATCGACAGGTTGTGGCAGGAGTTGCAGGATATGAAGCCCGATTTCGACAAACGTGGGTCGAAATAAAGCTTCTTGCCCAGTTCGGCCATTCCCAGATTGATCCCCTTCGGCGGAATGATCGGGGTGATCGGTTCATTGGCGGCGGCCCAGGCCAGCGGCAGGCCAACGATGACGAGCAGTGATGCAAGGACGGTGCGTTTCTTCATTGCTTACTCCTCTGTGATGGTTATCAAACAGCGACTGCTAATTTACTGCCAGAAACCTCAAGATTTTTGACTTAAGTCAAACTATTCGGCTGACGAACGCCGTGAGCCGGCAGTCAATGGATTCTTCTGGCCGATTCACCTCGACGCTGCGCTGTTTTGTTGCGCGCTGCTCCGCGCTCAGCTGCATGCTGCCCGACGATGCCCTTGCGCTGCGCAAGCGCGGACAGAATCTACCGTTCGTGCCAGTAACGTCGATACGCCGAGCGATAATCCACAACCTCCAGTCCTTCGCCGAGCACGACCTGCAGCGCGCCGTCGCGATCGGTCCGCCAGGCGCGACGACCGGCGTATCGTTCGACGATCTCCGGGTGCGGATGCCGGTAGCGGTTACGGTAGCCAACCGGAAAAATCACTTCTTCCGGATCGACGGCGCGGATGAAGTCGACGGTGGACGAAGTGCGGCTGCCGTGATGCGGTACCAGCAGGACCTGACTGCGCAACGGCGTCAGCGCGTCAGCCAACAGCCGTTGTTCGTCGGGAGTTTCGATGTCGGAAGTCAGCAGCGCACTGTGGCGGCTCGTCTCGACACGCAGGACGCAACTGAGGTGGTTGCTTTTACTGACCGCTTGCAGATAACTGGCCGCAGGCGGATGCAGGATGCTGAAACGAACGCCGTCCCATTCCCAGGACTGGCCGGCAGCACAGGCTTCGCCGGGCAATTCGGCGACCGACGACAGGGTGCGTTCGATCGGCAGCGCTTCCCGCACCGCCGCCACGCCGCCGGAATGGTCGCTGTCGCGATGAGTGACGATCAGCGTATCGATGCGCTCGATGCCGATGGCGTGCAGATAGGGGACGATGATCCGCTGGCCGGCGTCGGACTCGGCGCTGTACAGCGGGCCGGTGTCATAAAGCAGGTTGTGCCCGGCGGTACGGATCAGCACGGCCAGCCCTTGCCCGACATCGAGCACGTCGATCCAGGCGCTGCCGCTGGTCGGGCGGGACGCCGGCAGAAACAAGCTCGGCAAGAGGAGGCAGAGGGCAAACCAGCGCGCGGGAAAGCCGCGCGGCAGCAAGAGAAAGACGACGCCGACCAGCGCCAGCAGCGTGGCCGCCAGCGGCGGGGCGGCCTGCTGCCAGAACGGCCAGTTGGCCAGCCACTCGAGAAATGCCATCAGGAAGCTCAACAGCAGATGGTCGAGATGCAGTAGCGGTGGCCAGGGCACGGCGGCGAACAGCAAGGCCAGCGGGGTGATCAACAAACTGACCAGCGGAATGGCCAAGGCATTGGCCAGTGGCGAGACCAGCGAAAACTGCTGGAACATCAACAGCAGCAAAGGCAGGCTGCCGACGGTCACCGCCCATTGCGTCGTTCCCCAGTTGACCAGAACCGACCGCCAGCCTCGCGCCGTGCCGATGCGCGCTGATCCGGCGTAGAACAGCAGCCCGACGGTGGCAAAGGACAGCCAGAATCCGGGCGCCAGTACGGCCCAGGGGTCGATGAGCAGAACCAGCCACAAGGCGATCAGCAGGCCACGGCTGAGCCCGAGATGGCGACCCGTCCACAAGGCCCAGGCGACGACGGTCAGCATGTAGAAAGTGCGCTGGGTGGGTACTGAAAAGCCGGAAAGCAGCGCATAGACGCCGGCTGCGCACCAGCCGGCGGCAATCGCCACTTTCTGCGCCGGCATGCGCAACATCAGACGCTCGCTGCGGCGCCACAACCAGCCGACCAGTGCGCCAAGCAGCGCGGCGAACATCGTCACGTGCAGACCGGAAATGGACATCAGGTGCGTGATGCCGGTCAGTCTGAACAAGCGCCATTGTGCCGCCGGGATGGCCTGCTGGTCACCGATGGCCAGCGCGGCGAGAATGCCGACATAAGGCGCGGCCGGCAAGGTGGTGAAGAACGATTGGCGCAGACGATCGCGCCAACGCTCGATCAGATACGCCGGTTCAAGCAGCAGATCGTCCAGCCGTTCGGCTGTCGTGCGTGGGCGGACGTAAGCGGTGGCGCGGATGTTGCGCTCGAACAGCCAGGCTTCGTAATCGAATCCGTGCGGATTGGCGTTGCCGTGCGGGCGCTTCAGACGAACGGTAAACCGCCACCGCTCGCCGGGACGGACGTGCAGCGGCTCACTCCATTCATCATCGTGCGTGCCGCGATACCAGGAAAGGGCAATCCGGGAGGGAATGACGGCGCCGGGAGTTTCGCCGCTTTCGACATCGAATTCAAAACGTTCGCCGCGTTCAAAGGTTTGCGGCAACGTGGCGACCACGCCGACCAGCTGCACATCGACGCCTTCCCACGCGGTCGGCAAGTGATCGCGCAAACGCAGTTCGGCGCGCAACGCCGCCCAGCTCAATCCGATGACGAAGCACGCCATGCCGGTAAACAGGCGCAGCAATCGCTGCCGGCGATTGGCGAACAGCAGAAGAAACGCTCCCGCTGCCAGCAGCGTGCCGATGATCGTCGGCAACGCCGGCAAGCCGGCGCAGGTTTGCAGCAAACCGACGCCAGCAGCAAAGGCAAGGATTCGAAAACGCATGACACGGTCCGGACGACGAGTTTGGCAGCCGCGCATCGCGACGCTCGCTCATCCGCCCGGCCTGCTCGACATCTTGCCATGCCACAAGCCTGCCGGGGAGACGGCCATCGCTTACTAAAAGTCGCCAATTTAGTTGAATTTTCCACCGCATGTTTATGAAAATCGTTCGCCAACGATTTCCTATGACGAAGACTGGCAATCCGCCCTGATGATCAGGTTTGCTCCGGGTTTTCAGAGTGGATCACAAATGAGCGTGCGAGAAGCGTTTGCGGAAGTCCAAGCTGCCCGCGGAGGGCCGGCCCGACGGCATAAAGCACAGGCAATGAACATCGCGGCGAACTGCGCCGTGTTGGCGGCTCCGGACCAAAGCGCCGCCAGGCGGGTGAAGATGGCGACAGCGGCAGAACGGCAGATGGCAATTCATCCGCGCGAAACGGCTTGACCGGCGCGCACCGCCATTTCCGCCGCCTGTCAAGAGCCGCAGCTTTCGCTCGCCAGCGGGTGCTTTTCTTGCAGATCGCAAACCACCTCACCACCGAAACCGCGCGGCGAGCAGCGCGCTCGCCTGCGCGCGATAAAAGCCGTCGGGAAAGCGCGCCAGATGGCTGCGCAATGCGGCGCAACTGGTCGGCTCGCGCCCTTCCCAGGCCAGCCGCTCGTCGCGAGACGGCCGCTGCCCGACGCCCAGCGCGCCGCACAGATCGGAGAGGCACGGCTGCAGCCAGTCGGCGGCACACAGGCGTTTCTGCACGCCGAACAAGTTGACGCCGGCCGCACTGACGACGCTGCCGTAGGTCAGCCGGCGCGGCAGGCGACGGGTCGGCCCGCTGGCCGGCGGTGGCGTGCTGCCGCTCAGCTTGGCGCGCACCGCCGCGCACAGATCGGCGAATTCCGCGTCCTGGGCGCTCCCCGACCAGCGGCTGAGGTCGACGGCCTGCATTTCGCCGAAGCCGAGCGGCGGCGCGACCGTTTCGAGCCGCACCGGCACCAGGATGCCGCGCCGCTTGCCCTGGCCGGCCTCGTCGCGCACGAAGTCGCCGGCGGGGCCGATGCTGGCGCGCGACCAGACGACGATGACGCAGCGCGCCGCTCGGCTCTCGACGTAAAATGCCGGCTCCCGGCGGCAGATCGCCGGCTAACGCTGGCGGAGCGGACTTTTTGGCCCGCCGCGTGTCGAAGGGAAACCGGTGGTGTCTCTCCGGCGCCTCCCGGCACTCGCCAAGCGCCGGCGTTCAGCGAATCGCGCGGCGAATTTCTTTTCCATCCCACAACCCGTTATTTCATCCGATCAAGGAGCAGACATGAGCAGCAGCGTGACCCTCGGTGGCAACCCGTTCAACGTCAATGGCGATTTTCCGCAGGCCGGCCAGCAGGCGCCGGCGTTCTCTCTCGTCGGCAAGGATCTGGCCGACGTGACGCTGGAAAATTTCGCCGGCCAGCGCAAGGTGTTGAACATTTTCCCGAGCATCGATACACCGACCTGTGCCACGTCGGTGCGCAAATTCAATGAGCAGGCCAGCGCGCTGGCCAATACGGTCGTGCTGTGCATTTCGGCCGATCTGCCGTTCGCGCAGAGCCGTTTTTGCGCTGCCGAGGGGTTGGCGCAGGTGGTCTGCCTGTCGACGATGCGCGGCCGTGAGTTTCTCGAGGCGTATGGCGTCGCGCTGAGCAACGGTCCGCTCGCCGGTCTGGCGGCGCGCGCGGTGGTCGTTCTCGACGCCGACAATCGCGTGCTATACAGCCAGCGGGTCGGCGAAATCAAGGACGAGCCGGATTACGCGCCGGCGCTGGCCGCGCTGGCCCAGGCCTGAGCGCTTTTTTCGCTGTTGCTGACGGCAGGCGCTTCGCCGCGGGCACGGGTCAACTATCCTGAACGTGTCAGCCCCGTTTGCCCGTGTGACTGCCGCGGGCTTAGTCCTTTCTCCCGCCCTTTTGCCCGACGAAGGTCGTCGAGCGATCGACGGGTCGCCGTGCGGCTTGCACGGCATTTTTTTGTGAGCGAAGCGGATGCCCGAGAACCATGCCAACGATCCTGCCAAACAGCGGCAGGGAATCCAGTCGATCGAAATCGGCACGCGTCTGTTGCGCGCGCTCGCCGCCAACGGCCGGCCGATGATGCTGCGCGACATCGCGCAGCAGGGCAATATGTCGGCGGCCAAGGCGCGCCGCTATCTGGTCAGCTTCATACGCATGGGGCTGGTCGAGCAGAACAGCGTCAGCGGCCGCTACGATCTGGGCGAATTCGCCCTCGAGCTCGGTCTGGCCAGCCTAGCCCGGCTCGATCCGGTGCGTCTGGCCGGGCCGATTCTCGACGATCTCTGCGAGCGCACCGGCGAAACGGTGGCGCTGGCCATGTGGGGCAACCACGGCGCGACCTGCGTGCGCTGGGTCGAGGCCGGCGGACCGATCACCGTCACCTTGCGCACCGGCGTCGTCCTGCCGTTGACCGCGTCGGCGAGCGGACTGGCGTTTGCCGCCTTCTATCGTTCGCCGTACCTGAAACGGATGCTCGACGCCGAAATCGAATCCGCCGCCGCCGCGCGCCAGGTCGACAAAGCGCTTCTGTTCGACGAACTGAACGCACGGCTGGCCGAGATCCGCCAGCAAGGCTTGTCACGCGCGTCGGGCAGCATGATGCCGGGGATCAACGGTTTCAGCGCGCCGGTTTTCGATCATTCCGGCCACATGGTCGCCGCGGTCACTTCGCTCGGCATCATCGGCAAATTCGATTTCGACTGGCACAGCCCAACCGCCGAATGCACGCGCGAAGCGGCGGTAACGCTGTCGCAACGGCTCGGTTTCGGCAGTGCCGACGTCAATCAGTCCGGCAAGGCGGTGCGCGGTGCGCCGTGACTGCCGTCCGGGCTGTGGCGCCTGTTGCATTGCGCCGTCGATCAACACGCCCTACCCCGGCCACCCGCAGGGCAAGCCGGCCGGCGAGGCGTGCGCGCATCTCGCCGACGATTTCCGCTGTCGCTTGTGGGGGCGGCCGGAGCGGCCGTCGTTCTGTGCCGGGCTGCAGCCGGGCGCCGACATGTGCGGCAGCGACCGCCAGCAGGCTTTGCGCTGGCTGACGGCGCTGGAACGGGCGACGCAATCCTGACCGTCTTCGCGCCACAGGCCATCGGCAAATCGAATTAGAATGCGCGCTTTGCGCGAAAGTCCGCCGTGGATCTCCTGCTTCTGCTGAAAGCCTTCATTCTCGGGGTCGTCGAAGGGATCACCGAGTTTTTGCCGGTGTCGTCGACCGGCCACCTGATCCTCGCCGGCGATCTGCTTGATTTCAACGACGAGCGCGGCAAGCTGTTCGAGATCGTCATTCAATCCGGCGCCATCCTTGCCGTCTGCTGGGAGTATCGGCAGAAGATCATCGAAGTGGTCTGCGGTCTGCCGCGCGACATCGCGGCGCAGCGCTTCGCGCTCAACCTGTTGATCGCCTTTCTGCCGCTGGCGGTGATCGGGCTGCTCTACGGCAAGTCGATCAAGGCACTGCTGTTCAATGCGCCGGTGGTGGCGACGGCGTTCATCGTCGGCGGCCTGATCATCCTGTGGGCCGAGCGCCGCGAACACCGCATCCGCGTGCAGAGCGTCGATGCCCTGTCGGCTGGCGACGCCTTGCTGCTCGGGCTGGCGCAGGCGCTGGCGCTGATTCCCGGCACTTCGCGCTCCGGTGCGACGATCATCGGCGGCCTGCTCTTTGGTTTGTCGCGGCGTGCGGCGACCGAATTTTCCTTTTTCCTGGCCATCCCGACGCTGATCGGCGCGACGATCTATCAGTTGTACAAGGAACGGGCGCTGCTTTCGCTCGACGATCTCGGCATGTGGGTCGTCGGTTTCGTCGCCGCCTTCGTGTCGGCGTTCTGGGCCGTGCGCGGTCTGTTGCGCTTCATCAGCACGCACGATTTTTCCTTGTTCGCCTGGTATCGCATCGCTTTCGGCCTCGTGGTGCTGGCCACCTGGCATTTCGGCTGGGTTTCGTGGACGGCGGGCTGATGGCTCAGGCGGGCATCGTTTATCTGCACGGCTTCTGTTCGTCGCCGGCGTCGTGGAAGGCGCGCCTGCTCGCCGAGCATCTCGCGTCGCTCGGCCTCGGCGATCGCTTTCTCTGCCCGACCTTGTCGCCGGTGCCGCAGCAGGCGATCGAAGACGTCGAGGATTTGCTGCAGCGCGCCGAACGGCCGTTGACGCTGGTCGGCAGTTCGCTCGGCGGCTATTACGCCAGTTGGCTGGCCGAGAAATACGATCTGCGCGCCGTGCTGATCAACCCGGCCGTGCAGGCGCCCGCGCTGCTCGCCGGCCTGGTCGGCGAACACGCCAATTTCCATAGCGGCGAAAAATTCACCTTCACCGCCGAACACGCCGAACAGTTGCGTGCGCTGTCGCCGCTGGCGGTGACGCCGTCGCGCTATCTGCTGCTGGTCGAAAGCGGCGACGAGGTGCTCGACTATCGGCTGGCCGTCACGCGCTTCGCCGGCTGCCGGCAGACGATCGTGCACGGTGGCGATCACAGCTTCGCCAGTTTCGCGTCCGTGCTGCCGCAGATCGTCGATTTCTGCCGCTTATAGTCGCCGCGATGCATCTGTTATTCGAAGAGGACGGCGCCTTTCGCGTCGCGACGATCGTCAGCGACAACGACAGTTCGCTGCAGGTCGAAACGGCCTCCGGCAAGCGCAGCAAGATCAAGGCGGCGAACGTCTTGCTGCGTTTCGGCGATCCGTCGCCGAGCATGCTGCTCGAACAGGCCGAAGTGCTGGCGGCAGCCATCGAGCCCGATTTCCTCTGGGAATGCCTCGGCGACGACGATTTCTCGTTTTCCGAGATCGCCGACGATTACGTCGGCCACCCGGCGAACGCCGTCGAGGCGACCAGTCTGCTGCTCGCCTTGCACGCCGCGCCGATGTACTTCCATCGCAAAGGCAAGGGCCGCTACCGCAAGGCACCGGCCGCCATCCTGCAGGCGGCGCTGGCCGGTCTCGAGAAGAAGCGCTTGCAGGCGCTGGCCATCGAACGCATGGTCGACAAGTTGAAGGCATTCACCTTGCCGGCCGAGTTCGTGCCGCTGCTCGAGTCGTTGCTGCACAAACCCGACCGCAATCGCGGCGAGACCAAGGCCTTGGAAGCGGCGTGTCAGCAGACCGGTTTGACGGCGGTGCAGTTGCTCGCCAGGTGCGGTGCCATTCCGTCGCCGTACGCGTTTCACGTGCAGCGTTTTCTCTGCGAGCAGTTCGCCCACGGGACGGCGTTTCCATCGACGCCGCCGCTCGTGCTGGCCGACGATCTGCCGCGCGCGCCGGTACAAGCCTTTTCGATCGACGACGCGGCGACGACCGAAATCGACGACGCTTTTTCCCTGCAGACCTTGCCAGGCATCGGCTGGCGGGTCGGCATCCATATCGCAGCGCCGGCGCTGGCCGTCGCCCCCGGTTCGCCGGTCGATCTGATCGCCCGCCAACGCCTGTCGACGGTCTATCTGCCCGGCGACAAGATCACCATGTTGCCGGAAGCGGTGGTCGATCGCTTCACGCTCGCCGGCGGCCGCGATTGCCCCGCTATATCGTTATACCTGAGCGTAACGCCCGATCTGGAAATCGTCAGCCACGAAACGCGCGTCGAAATCGTGCCGGTGGTCGCCAATCTGCGCCATCACGATCTCGAACCGCTGTTCAACGAGCAGACGATTGCCGCCGGGTTGCGCGATTTCGCTTTCCGCGACGAGTTGCTCACCCTCTGGCAACTGGCCAACGCCTGCGAAGGTCACCGCGGCAAGCCGTCGGCCTTGCCGGGCCTGCTCGATTACAACTTTCACATCGACGGCGATCTGAACGACCCGGATGCCTGCCGGGTGCACATCGCCTTGCGGCCGCGCGGCAGCCCGCTCGACAAGCTGGTCGCCGAAATGATGATCGTCGCCAACAGTACCTGGGGCGGCTTGCTCGCCGAAAAGGGCGTCGCAGCGATCTATCGCGTGCAGACCGGCGGCAAGGTGCGCATGAGCACGGCGCCGCAGGCGCACGAGGGGCTGGGCGTCAAGCAATATGCCTGGTCGTCGTCACCCTTGCGCCGCTACGTCGACCTGCTCAATCAGTGGCAACTGCTCGCCGCGCTGCGCGGTGAATCGCCGCCGTTCGCCAACCGTTCGGAAATCCTCTTTGCGGCGATGCGCGATTTCGAGCTGACCTACGCCGCCTACGCCGATTTTCAGCGCAACATGGAGCGCTACTGGTGTCTGCGCTGGCTGCGCCAGGAGGGGCGGCAGAGCATCGACGCGACGCTCGTGCGCGACAATCTGCTGCGCCTCGACGGTCTGCCGCTGCTGCAGAAAGTCTCCTCCCTGCCCGATCTGAAACCCGGGCAGCGCGTGCGCCTGGGTATCGAAGCGATCGACTATCTGACGCTCGAACTGAGTTGTCGCCATCTCGAGACCTTGGCCGACGATGTGCCGCCCGTGGGCGACGACGAAAGTGCCGCGGCAGGCGGGGCGCCATGAAAATCGTCCGACGACCCGGCAATCCGTCCACATCGTTTACGCGCGGGCCTGGCGGTGATTCGTGCAGACAAGACTTTGATTCTGCATGGTGATCGAAACTAAAATATCAGTGTTAATCCGTGTGACAACGTAACTCGAGAGGCAAGCGATTGAAGTGAAAGAGGGAGAAAACGCTCGGCCCGTCGTCAATTTCGGCAGCACCTTTCTCTGGCCGGCGATCCTGCTGTCCGTGGCGGTACATGGTTTGCTGTTGAGCCTGCATTTCCGCTTTCCCGAGGCCAGCAAGGCTTTTCGCGACCATGCGCTGGACATCATCCTGGTCAATAGCCGCTCGGCGACCAAACCGGCGGATGCGCAGGCGCAGGCGCAGGCGGACATAGACGGCGGCGGCAATTCCGAAGAAAACCGGCGTGCCAAGACCCCCTTGCCCGCCGCGCCCAAACAGCAACCGGGCGATGAACTCGATCGATCGCGTAAACGCGTGCAGGAACTCGAAGCGCGGCAACAACATCTGGCGACGCAATCGCGCAGCAAGCAGCGCGTCGTGCCGAGCGAGAACAAGGAAATCCAGCCGGAAACGGCGCAACCCTCGACATCCGGCATCGATCTGGCGGATTCATCGCTGGCCATGATCCGCCAGCAGGGCGAAATCGCCAAGGAGATCGACGAGTACAACAAACGGCCACGCAAAACCTTTATCGGTACGCGCGCCAGTGCGGTCAGTCATGCGCAGTACATCGAGGACTGGCGAGCGAAGGTCGAACGCATCGGCACGCTCAACTATCCGAGCGAAGCGCGCGGCAAACTGTACGGTAAGCTGATTATGACCATCAGCATCCGCAAAGACGGCAGCCTGGAAAATGTCGAAATCAATGAATCATCGGGCCACAAGATCCTCGACGACGCAGCGCGGCGCATCGTGCGCATGGGGGCGCCCTACGGCGCCTTCCCGCCGGCCATGCGCCAGGAGACCGGCGACATCATCGTTTTCGTGCGCACACTGACCTTCACCCAGCGCGACAGCGTCGCCACCAAGTGATGCGCGACCAGTACGCCGTCTTCGGCAACCCGATCGCGCACAGCAAATCGCCGCAGATTCATGCCGCTTTCGCCACGCAATGCGCGCAGGACCTGCGCTATACGGCAATCCTTGCGCCGCTCGACGGCTTCGCGGCAGCGATCGCCGGATTCATCGCCGCCGGTGGCCGTGGCGCTAACGTCACCGTACCGTTCAAAGAGGAAGCTTTTCGGCTGGCGACGCGGCTCAGCGAGCGGGCGCGGATCGCCGGCGCTTTCTCGTCTACTGCCTCGCCCTGCCGCTCCTC
>CAYRXO010000125.1:0-10877 GCA_964428215.1 uncultured Candidatus Accumulibacter sp.
CATCCTCCCGACGGTGAGCATCGGTATAGCCGACGCGCAGCGGTTTGCCGCCTGGTGAAGCGGCCTGTTCGCCGACCTGGCGCACGGGTTTGAGTCGGGTGATCCCGGCCTGCCGTAACACGGTGCGTACCGTGGCCGCGCACACCACCTTACCCGTGCGACCCTGCAACGCCCGTATGACCTCATCCAGCGAAGCGTGCGGTTGCTCGCCAACGATCTCCCGCAATATCTCGATATGTTGTGCCTTGAGCGCTGGCTTGCGGCCGGCTTTGCCTCGGGTTGAGGTGTCGGGATTCATCGTGGGGCATCCTCTGGTCATTCGGTAGAACGCAGGATGCCGCAGGTCATTTATTTTGTTTGCATCATCTCAGGCATAACAGCCGACAAGGGTGAACGTGAGATATGCTAACAAGCAGGCTTGCGAGGACTGGGGCAAGATCTTGGCTCCTGACGTCAGATTGATTGCCTATCGAATTGAGATGTCTCGCTGGCGGCGTGCCGTGCGCGTGACGCTTCTTCCTGCGCGGACATATGTTCTGCGCTTCCATGCTGTGGCGAGGACTGCCAAGGTCGAGAATCGACTGCGCGGCCATTTTTCAGGGTTCCCCTCATCGGCCACGCCGTTCGATGACATAGTTCAGCGCTTCCGGAGTGCCCTGTGGCGGGTTCATCCAGGCGATGATTTCTTCGCGCAAATCGATCAGTTGTTCCGGCTCGACGAGACGGATGCGATAAGCGCGCGCCCGTTCGCGTGCCGCGCTGCCGCTTCCCGGCTGCAAGCGGCGAGCGGTCAGCAACCAGGTTTCGCCCATCGCACCGCCAACGTGTCGGCGCAGGCTGTCGAGGCGGTTGAGAATCGACTGACTGCCACCTTCGGTACTGATCTGCACGCCGGTCTTGCATTCGAGAACCAGCAGCTGGTTTCGCCAAACGACCGCCGCATCGAGTTCGTTGGCGGCGATTTCTTCCTGCCCTTCGTGACCGGCGTCGATGCGTAGATTCGACCCCCAGTGACCGTCCGGGAGCACACCGTCGGCTTCGAGACCGGCCAGGCTCAGCCAGGCCCATTCTTCGAGCCAACCGCCACCGATGTACGCGGCTGCCTCCTGATCGGCAAAGGTGAACAGGCAGTCGCCATCCCATTGCCACAGTCCGGCCTCAACGAAGGCAAGCGCCAGATTGTGGTTGTAATCGAACAATGGCCGACCGGATACAATGCCCGCGCGGAAAGGGCGCAATATAAAGCCATCCGTGCGAGTCAACGGCAAGGCCTCACGGGTCAGTCGATTGACATAACCGAAGAAGCCGTTGAGCTGCGGCGCTTCACGTGCCAGCCGTTCCGTCAATGACGCCCGCGCAGCGGCGGTATTGGCAAATTGCGGATTCCAGGTTGGATCGGCGACGACGCGATAACCCTGCATCTGCAGCAAGTCGGTCAGTTTCAGCAGGTCGGCTGGCAATTCGCGTACCGGTCCGTTGCCGAGATGTTCGAGCAGGCTGTAACGGGTATCGCAAAACCAGGCGTCCCCGAGGCCGGCAAATGCGCCGAGAAAACCGAATGACATCACTTTCGTGCCGCCACTGGCGTTGAAGTCGATCGGCAAACCGGGATGTTCTTGCTGCAAATCCTTTGCCAGATCGCCTGCGTAGCGGCTGATGGCACTGAGGTCATGATCCGGTAGATGATGCACGATACGCAGGGCATCAGCCGGCCAGCCATAGTCAGCCAACACTCGCAACACCTGTTGCGCGGCGCGCCGGGCAGGTTCGGAGTCACTGGTGGCAACGACTACCCGCTGCGGACGCAGCCGTAATGCCGGCACGGCGTTCTGCATGATGTGCTCGGAGGACAGGCAGACCAGAATGCGCGGCTGAAAGAACATACAAGTTTCCGTGGATGATGGCGGCAAATGATCGATGCATCGGGCGAAGGCACCGGGTGGAAACATCAGGCTCAGGGCGTCGCTCAATGGCCGGAGCGATGGTGGCCGGTAGCAATATCTATGCAGGGGACGTATTGTAGTCCGTTAATGCATTAATATTCTGAAAGCATTGTCTGGACAATAAAACTGCATCAAACAGCGACAGGACTGCGATTTTCGTCGAACAAATGCGGCCAGGTCGCGACGATCTTTCGTTGCAGCGTTCGTCCGTCGCACACTGTGTTATCAAAGCAAACCACAGGGGAATTGCGTACAGAACGGACTGCGCCAACGAGCGCGACCCGCTTTCATTCGCCCTGGAAAATGAACACCATGTTTGTCAGCCTCAACACCGACTCATTTCCCGAAGGAGGAGCAGGTGAAGCGTCAGTTGCTGCACGATTGTCACGCAGACGCCAAACACGCTTTGTCAGCAAAGAAAAACGCAATCCTGACACAGGTTTCCGGTCGGATATCTCCAGGGCCGGAGAGCCGGGATACGCAGCGCCTTGATCTGTCCGCGTGGCGAGCAGGGCGCTAAAAATAGCAAATAAATCTTTTGATTTAAATGTCTGCAGTAAAATTTCCGCAAATTGGCGACTGTCCAATGGCCATCGTGTCGTCTACACGTCGGCGAAAGTACGTTGCGGTGGCGCTTCTGCGCATTGATCCGCCGTAAGTGGAGTGTAAGATTTCCAGCGTTTAATCCGGCAGGCTTGGCGTGGCTTTGCCGACAGCATTCGCTGTTTTTGCCGGTTGGAGCGTGCCAATCGACGCTATTTTCATAAAATCGTGTGATTCTTGTGATACTTGGCGTATCGATCTTTCGAATCCTCTACCACCACTGCACAGGAGATGGAATATGTCACAAAGCGAGGCCGTCAAATTATTTGAGCCATCCGCCGAATTCGTACAGCAGGCTACGATCTCAGGGATGGACGCCTACAGGGCGTTATGTGCGGAGGCGGACAAGGATTACAGCGGTTTCTGGGCACGTCTGGCCCGCGAGCACATTGCCTGGAAGGAACCCTTCACGCAGGTGCTTGACGAGTCGAATGCCCCCTTCTTCAAGTGGTTCGCCGACGGTATGCTCAATGTGTCCTACAACTGCCTGGACCGCAACATCGAAGCCGGTCTCGGCGACCGCGTGGCGATCATTTTCGAATCCGATGACGGTGAGGTCAGCCGGATCACCTACAAGGATTTGCTGACGCGGGTCTGCCAGTTTGCCAATGGGCTGCGTGCCCGTGGCATCAAAAAAGGCGACCGGGTGGTCATTTACATGTCGATGGGTATCGAAGGCATCGTCGCTATGCAAGCCTGCGCACGTATCGGCGCCATCCATTCGGTCGTCTTCGGCGGCTTTTCTTCGCAATCGGTGCGCGACCGGATCAACGATGCCGGTGCCGTGGCGGTGATCACCGCCGATGAGCAATGTCGCGGCGGCAAGAAAATTCCGCTCAAGCCGTCGGTCGACGAAGGAATTGCCATGGGCGGCTGCCAGTCGGTGAAGACGGTCATCGTCCTGCAACGGACCGGCGGCGAATGCAAGATGGTCGCCGGCCGCGATGTCTGGTGGCATGACGTCATTGCCGGTCAATCGGACGTTTGCGAGCCGGAATGGGTCGATGCCGAGCATCCGCTGTTCCTGCTGTACACCTCCGGGTCGACGGGCAAGCCGAAAGGGGTGCAGCACTGTTCGGGTGGCTACCTGCTGCACGCCATCCTGACCATGAAATGGACTTTCGACCTCAAGCCGACTGACCTCTTCTGGTGCACCGCCGATATCGGCTGGGTGACCGGTCATACCTATATCGCCTACGGTCCGCTGGCTTGCGGCGGCACCGAAATCGTTTTCGAAGGCATCCCGACCTATCCCGACGCCGGTCGTTTCTGGAAAATGATCCAGGAACACAAGGTGAATATTTTCTACACTGCGCCTACCGCGATCCGTTCGCTGGTCAAGGCGGCCGATCTCAATCCATCCGTGGCTCCGACGCAATACGATCTGTCGTCGTTGCGCCTGCTCGGCACCGTTGGCGAACCGATCAATCCGGCCGCGTGGCAGTGGTACTACGATGCCGTCGGCGGCGGCCGCTGCCCGATCGTCGATACCTTCTGGCAAACCGAAACCGGTGGACACATGATCACGCCGTTGCCAGGGGCGACGCCGCTGGTTCCGGGTTCGTGCACCCTGCCCTTCCCCGGCATTCAGGCGGCGGTGGTCGATGAAACCGGCACCGAACTTGATTGGGGCAAGGGTGGCCTGCTGGTCATCAAGCGGCCGTGGCCGGCGATGATCCGCAACATCTGGGGCGATCCGGAGCGTTTCAAGAAGTCGTACTACCCGGATGATTTCAACGGCAAGCTGTATCTGGCTGGCGACGGATCGATCCGCGACGTCAAGACCGGCTACTTCACCATTACCGGTCGTATCGACGACGTGCTGAACGTTTCCGGTCACCGTATGGGGACGATGGAAATCGAATCGGCACTGGTTTCGCATCCGATGGTTGCCGAAGCGGCGGTGGTCGGCCGCCCGGACGATCTGACCGGTGAGGCGATTTGCGCCTTCGTCGTCCTCAAAGGCCAGCGCCCGACGGGTGAGGCGGCCAAGAAGATCGTCAAGGAATTGCAGGATCATGTCGGTCGCGAAATCGGTCCGATTGCCAAGCCAAAAGACTTGCGCTTCGGTGACAATCTGCCGAAAACGCGTTCAGGGAAGATCATGCGCCGCTTGCTGCGCTCGCTGGCGAAAGGCGAAACCGTTGCGCAAGATACTTCGACCCTCGAGAATCCGGCCATTCTCGAACAGTTGAAGGATTCCTGGGCAGTGTAGAATGGGCTGACTCGCTTGCGGATCAGCGAGTCCGCGAGCCATTGTTCGAGTCGGATCGGCGTTGCGGAACATTTCAGGCCGCAGCGCCGATTTTTTTGCGACTTGGGGATCGGTCTAGGCAAGTCGGCTGCGTGTTCGTGCGATGTACGTTCTGCTTATCGGGGAGTGTAGATGGGCAACAACCCTGCGACAGATATACTGATCGATGATTGCCTGCGCTTTCTGCGCGATTTCGCTCCCTTCGACCGCATGCTTAGCGAGGACCTGCGCTTTCTCGCCGACAGAGTCAAGCTGGCACACTACCCGAAAGCGACGCGCATTCTGGCCAGCGAATCGGGTATCGCACACAACCTGTACATTATTCAATCCGGCAAGGTGCGCGTCGTTCCGGCGGGTTCGGCGGAGCCTGGCGATAACGTGTCGCAGCACCTCGGCCCGGGACAACTGTTCTCGATCGAAGCGCTGATGGCGCAGTCAGCCACCGGCAACGTCTACCTGGCACGGGAAAACGTCTTCTGCTTCGAGCTGCCGGTCGACGATTTTCTGACATTGAACCGGAGGAGTCCGGTCTTCGCGCTGTTCTGCACCCAGCACATCGCCACGGTGCTCAAGCATTCGCAACAACAGCTGCAGTTCCAGGTCGGCCAGGGCTCGGCCGACCAGAAAAGAATGCATTCGGCGCTCGGCGCCATCGTCAATCGCGAGCCGGTGGCAGTCAGTCCCGAAACAGCCATTCGTCAGGTCATCGCCGCGATGGCCGATCAACACCTGGGTTCGATGGTCATCGTCGATCACGGGGAAACTCCGGTTGGCGTGTTTACTCAGTCCGACGTATTGAAACGCATCGTTCTGCCGGAAATCCCGCTCGATCAACCAATTGAAGCAGTGATGTCGACACCGGTGCACACGCTGCCGCAAGCGGCGAATGCTTATGATGCCGCTTTGTTGATGGCGATGCGTGGCATTCGTCATGTACTGGTGGTCGATGAGGGCGGCAAATTGAAGGGAGTGGTTTCCGAGCGCGATCTCTTCAAATTGCAAGGCACCGGCTTGCGACAAATTCGGCACGCCATTGCCTCCGCCACCACTCTCGAGGTTCTGCAGCATGCCCGTCAGGATGTGCGCCATCTGGCGCTGACCATGCTCGCCGAGGGGGTCGGCGGACTGGAAGTGACGAAATTCATTTCGACACTCAACGATTCGGTAACTCGCCGGGTGATCGAACTGAACCTCGACCGGCACGATCTTTACGGTATCGACTGGGCATGGCTGTCGTTCGGCTCAGAGGGGCGCGATGAACAGACCTTCACCACCGATCAGGATAATGGCATCGTCTTCATCTGTACCGACATCATGGACCGCGAACAGACACAGTGGCGTTTCCTGGAGTTTGCGCGGGATGTCAATCATGATCTGGATGTCTGTGGTTTCCCGCTTTGCCAGGGCAACATCATGGCCAGCAATCCGGAGTTATGCCTGACTCTGGAGGAATGGGAAGAAAAATTCGCACAGTGGATACGTATGCCCGAACCGCAAGCCTTGCTCAATGCGACCATCTTCTTCGATTTCAGGCCATTGTATGGCCGCTTCAACCTCGCGCACCGCATGCGCCTGCCACTGCTGCGGCACACTCAGGACAATCCTCTCTTTCTGCGCATGCTGGCACAAAACGCCTTGAGCGTTGCGCCACCTTTGGGCCGCATCCGTGATTTCATTACCGATGCCGATCCGGATAATCCGGGAACAATCGATCTGAAGAAATACGGCGTACGCTTATTCACCGATGCGGCACGCGTTTTCGCTCTTGCCCGGCAGATCGAAGCGACCAATACCGTCAGCCGGCTGAAGCGTGGCGGGGAATTGATGAATATGCCGGAAGAGGAAATCGCCGCCAGTATCGATGGTTTCAACTTCCTGCAGCTATTGCGTCTGCGCCACCAACACCTCGAACAGGAGCAAGGTCGCACGGGCGACAATCTGATCCGGCCCGCCGAACTGAACGAAATCGAGCGGCGCATCCTCAAGGAAACTTTCCGTCAGGCGCGCAAGCTGCAAGCACGTCTGCGGCTCGACTATCAGCTCTGACCATGTCCTGGTTTGCCAATCTGTTCTCAGGTTCATTGACCCCTGATCAACGCCTGTCACCCGATCAGCAGCAGCGATTGCGCGAATGGTGGCAATGGCCCGCCATTGATCTTTCTCTGCCGCATCGACAGTCACGTTATGTGGTGGTCGATGTCGAGGGTGGCGGTAACGAAAACCTCGCTGATCGTCCCCTGGTGATCGGCGCCGTGGCGGTCGCCAATGGCTCGATCGCTTTCAATGATGCGTTTCAACTGTCGCTGAGCGGAGAGGTCGGCTCAGCCTCCTCGACATTCGACCCGCAGGCGGCCGAAGGCCTGATCGATTTTCTGCATTTCGCCGGCAAATCCCCTTTGGTCTTCTATCACGCCATGTTCGCAGCGAGGTCGCTCGAACGGATACTCGCCAATCTGCTGCACGTCGAATCAGTACAACCGTGCCTGGATCTGGCGTTGGTGATGCCGGACCTCTTTCGTGAAGTCGGTGAAAGCAACTGGCGTCTCGACACGTGGCTGGAACACTTCAAGATCGCCAGTATCGATCGCCAGCGAGCCGTTTCCGACGCCTATGCCACTGCGCAACTGCTGCTGATCGCTCAAGCCCGCGCAGCGAAGAATGGCTTTCCAACTCCCGAGGCACTGTTCGGACTGGAAAAAGCACGTCGGCAGATGTATCCGAACCGTTGAAGCAGCTACTTTTCCCCGGCGATGGCTGACTACATCGTATCGTTACGCCGTTACTACGGGTATTACACGGCTGTTTTTTTTCTGGCCATCTTGGCGCTGGCCATTCTCGAGCGGCATGGCATGCCGGCCCGCTGGATCGGCTATTCCTTCCTGTTGCTGACGTTGGTGCTGTACGCAACGATCGGCGTTTTGGCCCGCACCGCCAGCGTTTCCGAGTATTACGTCGCCGGACGTCGGGTGCCGGCGGTGTTCAACGGTATGGCCACCGGTGCCGACTGGATGAGCTCGGCATCGTTCATGGGCCTGGCGGGAATGCTGTATCTGACCGGCTACCAGGGACTGTCTTATGTCATGGGCTGGACGGGCGGCTACGTCCTGGTGGCCCTGTTGCTGGCGCCTTATTTACGTCGCTTCGGTCAATTCACCATTCCCGATTTTCTCGCAGCCCGTTATGGCGGCAACGCAGCGCGAATCGTCGGAGTATTTGCGACGGTGCTGGCGTCATTTGTCTATGTGGTGGCGCAAATTTATGGCGTTGGTTTGATTACCAGCCGTTTTGTCGGTCTGCAATTCGAGGTCGGCGTTTTCGTCGGTCTGGCCGGCATTCTGGTCTGTTCTTTCCTCGGCGGCATGCGCGCCGTCACCTGGACGCAAGTGGCTCAGTACATCATCCTGATCGTTGCTTATCTGGTACCGGTCACCATTTTGTCGTACAAAGTGACCGGCATCCCGCTGCCGCAGGTGACGTACGGGCAAGTATTGGAAAAAGTGACGCAACTGGAGCAGCGAATTTTCGAGGATGCCGGCGAAATCGATGCGCGGCGTATTTTCCGCGAGCGGGCCGATGCCTATTACCTGCGTATTCTGACTTTGCCAGACTCCTTAAAGGAGGAAGACCGTCGTCTGACGGCGCAAATCGACACGCTGACGAAAAATAACGCACAAATGCGCGATGTCGCCGCATTGGAGAAGCAGCGTAGCGATTTGCCGAAGACTCCCGAAGCTGCGCACAGCTATTGGGACGGCTTGATGCGGCAGGCGGCGCGACGCGGGGCGGCTCCCGAGCCGCACGCCAGCGCTTTTCCCGGCGAAAACGAAAGCGCGAGCAATGCGGCGCGGCTGAATTTTCTGACCCTGGTCTTTTGCCTGATGGTCGGTACGGCCGCACTGCCGCATGTCCTGATGCGTTACTACACGACGCCGACGGTCAGTGACGCACGCAACTCGGTGTTCTGGTCATTATTTTTCATCCTGGTGCTGTATCTGACCGCGCCGGCGTATGCCGTCTTCGCCAAGTACGAAATCTATACCAAGCTGATCGGCACGACGATTGCCGACCTGCCCGCTTGGGTCACTGCCTGGGGGAAAATCGGTCTGGTGTCGATCGAGGATGTCAACGGCGACGGTATTCTGCAGCTCGCCGAGCTGGCGCTCAACCCGGATGTGATTTTGCTGGCAACGCCGGAAATTGCCGGCTTGCCGTATGTGATTTCCGGTCTGGTGGCAGCGGGAGCGCTGGCTGCGGCGTTATCGACCGCCGATGGATTATTGCTGACCATCGCCAGTGCGCTGTCGCACGACGTTTACTACAAGATCATCCGGCCGCAGGCAACGACGCAATGGCGTCTGGTGGTTTCCAAAGCCCTATTGCTGGTGGTCGCCGTCCTGGCGGCAACTGTTGCCGCGCAGAAGCCGGCGACGATCCTGTTCATGGTTGCCTGGGCTTTTTCACTGGCCGGAGCGGCATTTTTTCCGGCATTGATTCTCGGTGTTTTCTGGAAGCGAGCCAACCCGCAAGGCGCTTTGTGCGGCATGATCGTCGGCTTGCTGGTAACGCTTTACTACATGATCCGGGTCGAGTTCAACTCGATTCCCTGGCTGGGTGTGCACGGGATCGGCATGCCGCCCTGGTTCGGCATCGAATCGACCTCGGCAGGGGTCTGGGGAATCGTCGCCGGCTTTTTGACCGTGGTCGTCGTCAGCCTGTTGTCTCGTCCACCTCGCCAGGAAACGCAGGATTTCGTCGAAAGTGTCCGTTATCCGGATTGGTCGCGCTGACTGCAATCGTTACCCGCGATCTGGCGAAGAAGAGACATAAATGCCACCTGAACAAAGACAATGCATTTACTGGCGACGCAATCTGCGCGTCACCGGGCTATTGCTGCTGCTCTGGTTTCTGGTGACCTTCGTCGTGACCTATTTTGCGCGGGAGCTGGCCGATTTCACTGTTCTTGGCTTGCCTTTCGGTTTTTTTATGGCTGCACAGGGAGCGCCGCTGATTTATGCCCTGTACATGAATCGGCTCGACCGGACGTATGGCGTGCGCGAGGCGGCGGATAGCGAGCTGGAGCGACACCGATGACATGACAGTCGCCAAGCGATCAAGCAGTCTCTCTGGCCTCTTGTGGATCAGCGAACGAGGACAGAAAGTAACGGACCGTGCGTTCTCGCGCTGGCGTCGCGGGTAGCGCAGCATCCGCGTCACGGCGGCAGCGCTTGGCTACGAAGAAACCGCTTCCCGTACCGCAGAGGCCAATTTTTCGGCGGCTTTATTGACCATCGTCGCATCCTGTCCTTCGACCATGACGCGTAGCAGGGGCTCGGTTCCTGAAGCGCGCAACAGCACGCGTCCACAGCCATTCAACTCTGACACCACATCGGCCTGTGTGGCGGCAATCAAGGCATTGTCCTTCCACGGAAAACCCTTGCTCAACGCGACGTTGATCAGTTTCTGCGGGTAAAGCTTCAAACCGCCGAGCAAGGTCGCCAGATCGCAATTCGCCTCCTGCAGGGCAGAAAGCACTTGTAAAGCGGAAACGATACCATCGCCGGTGGTATGCCGATCAAGACAGAGAATGTGTCCGGAGTTTTCGCCGCCGTACAGCCAGCCCTTCTGACGCAGCATGTCCATCACGTAGCGGTCGCCAACACCGGCACGGACGAAGGGAACCTGCAATTCTGCCAAGGCATGTTCGAGAGCCAGGTTGGTCATCAAGGTGCCGACGACCCCGGCCACCGGACCTTGACGCAGTCGACTGCGCACGATGGCCAGCAGTAGTTGGTCGCCGTCGTAGACCTTGCCGGTCGCATCGACCATGATCACCCGGTCCCCATCACCATCGAGAGCGATACCCAGGTCGGCGCCTTGTGACTGTACTTCTTCGCGTAAGGCGGCCGGTGCCGTCGCACCGACCTCCTGGTTGATGTTCAGTCCGTTGGGTTCGGTACCGATGGTGCTCACGTCGGCACCCAATTCATGAAACACCGGCGGTGCTAGGTGATAAGCGGCACCATGCGCGCAGTCGACGACGATTTTCAGGCCGCGCAGATCTTTGTCAAACGGAAAAG
>CAYRXO010000126.1:0-10780 GCA_964428215.1 uncultured Candidatus Accumulibacter sp.
CTGGCCTACAACTGCTCGCCGTCGTTTAACTGGAAGAAGAACCTTGACGATGCGACGATCGCCAAATTCCAGAAGGAACTCGGCGCCATGGGCTACAAGTATCAATTCATCACCCTCGCCGGCATCCACAACATGTGGTATCACATGTTCGATCTGGCGCAGGACTATGTCGCACGTGGCATGTCGGCGTATGTCGAAAAAGTGCAGGAACCCGAATTCGCTGCCCGCGATCGTGGCTACACCTTCGTCTCGCACCAGCAGGAAGTCGGCACCGGTTACTTCGACGACGTCACCACCGTCATCCAGGGCGGTACTTCATCGGTCACGGCGCTGACCGGATCGACCGAGGAAGAACAGTTCCACTGAGCCATCTGGTCGTCGATAAGCGAAAAGCCGCGCGATGCGCGGCTTTTTTGTTGTCCGCGTCCGGGGATTACGAGATGGTCCGGTGCCAGGTAGTGAGGATAGCCATCAGCGACAAGCGTTCGTCAGCCAGCAAAACCGTCCAGACGTCCGCCGGATAGCAGAACCTGACCGACGCCTCCGGCGCGGTTCAGACGATATCGAGATGACCGATGCCTGCCGACAGGTCGCGTTCTTTCGAATCGTGGCCGTGCAGCTTGATCTGCAGACGCAGGTCGTTCAGTGAATCGGCGTTGCGCAGCGCGTCCTGGTAGGTGATCTGACCGGATTCGTACAGATCGAACAGCGCCTGGTCGAAGGTCTGCATGCCGATTTCGCGCGAGCGTTTCATGACTTCCTTGATGTCCTGCACCTGTCCCTTGAAAATCAGGTCCGAGATCAAGGGGGAATTGAGCATGATTTCGATCGCCGCCACGCGGCCCTTGCCATCGCGTTTCGGCAGCAGCCGTTGTGAGACGAAGGCGCGGATGTTCAACGACAGATCCATCAGCAACTGTTGCCGACGGTCTTCGGGGAAGAAGTTGATGATCCGGTCGAGCGCCTGGTTGGTGCTGTTGGCGTGCAGGGTGGCGAGACAGAGGTGCCCGGTTTCGGCAAAGGCCACCGCATAGTTCATCGTATCGCGGTCGCGAATCTCGCCCATCATGATCACGTCGGGTGCCTGGCGCAGGGTGTTGCGCAGAGCGGCTTCCCAGGATTCGGTATCGACGCCGATCTCGCGCTGGGTGACGATGCACTTCTTGTGCTCATGCACGAATTCGATCGGGTCTTCGAGGGTAATGATGTGTCCTTGAGTGTGGCGGTTGCGGTGATCGACCAAGGCCGCCAGCGAGGTCGTCTTGCCCGTACCGGTACCACCGACGAAAATCACCAGGCCGCGAGGCGTCAGTGCGATGTCTTTCACTACCGGTGGCAGATCGAGTTCGTCGAGTGTCGGCACGACCAGATTGATCGTCCGGCAGACCAGCGCCACTCTCCCTTGCTGCACCAGCGCGCTGACGCGGAAACGGCCAATACCGGCCGGCGAAATGGCGAAATTGCATTCGCGCGTCGATTCAAACTCGACGGCCTGCCGGTCGTTCATGATCGAACGCGCCAACTCGGCCGAGTGCTGTGGCAACAAAGGCTGATTCGACACCGGTGTAATCTTGCCGTCAATCTTGATCGCCGGCGGATAATTGGCGGTGATGAACAGGTCGGAACCGTTTTTTTGTGACATCAGACGCAAAAGTTCGTGCATGAATTTCAGTGCCTGATCGTGTTCCATCGCTACTCCCTTGAACTCTCCCGTGACTGGCGATAGTTTAACCGATACCGAAACTATCCTTGTTGGCGGCTTTGTTCTTCGCTTCATTCTGCGAAACGATATTGCGTCGTACCAGATCCATCAGATTCTGGTCGAGCGTCTGCATGCCGAATTGTTGTCCGGTCTGGATCGACGAATACATCTGCGCGATCTTGTTTTCGCGGATCAGGTTGCGGATCGCCGGCGTGCCGATCATGATCTCGTGCGCGGCTACCCGTCCGCTGCCGTCCTTGGTTTTCAACAGCGTCTGCGAGATGACCGCTCGCAGCGACTCGGAAAGCATCGAGCGCACCATCTCCTTCTCGGCGGCCGGAAAGACATCGACAATCCGGTCGATGGTCTTCGCCGCACTCGAGGTATGCAGGGTGGCGAAAACCAGGTGGCCGGTCTCGGCGCCCGACAGCGCCAGCCGGATCGTCTCCAGATCGCGCATCTCGCCGACCAGGATCACATCCGGGTCTTCGCGCAGCGCCGAGCGCAGGGCGTTCTGGAACGACAGGGTATGTGGACCGACTTCGCGCTGGTTGATCAGGCTCTTCTTCGACTGATGAACGAATTCGATCGGGTCTTCGACGGTCAGGATGTGCGCGTATTCGTTTTCGTTGACGTGGTTGATCATCGCCGCCAGAGTGGTCGATTTTCCCGAGCCGGTTGGTCCGGTGACCAGCACGATACCGCGCGGATATTCGGCGATGTCCTTGAAAATGCGCGGACAATTGAGTTCTTCGAGCGTCAGCACCTTCGAGGGAATGGTCCGGAAAACGGCGCCGGCACCGCGATTCTGCACGAAGGCATTGACCCGGAAACGCGCCAGATTCGGAATTTCGAACGAAAAGTCGCATTCGAGAACATCTTCATAGTGTTTCCGTTGACCATCGTTCATGATGTCGTACACCATCGAATGGACGTCCTTGTGCTCCATGGGCGGCAGGTTGATCCGCCGCACGTCACCATTGACACGGATCATCGGCGGCAGGCCAGACGAGAGGTGTAGGTCGGAAGCCTTGTTTTTGACGCTGAAAGCCAACAGTTCGGTAATGTCCATTCGATTTGGTCCTGGGGGGTGGGCGAGGCGCAGTGATATACTTCTTCTCCTCTGCGTGTCATTTGATTATGGTCACACTTAATAGCACTAGCAAGCTGCAGGCCGTTCTGTCGCGAATCGAGAACGCGGCAAAAAAGTTTGGACGCGACCCGGCGGCTATTGCCCTGCTGGCGATCAGCAAGACGTGGCCGGCCAGTCACATCCGCCAACTGGCTTCCGCCGGACAGGGTGCTTTCGGCGAAAGTTATCTTCAGGAATCCCTGTATAAAATCAATGAACTGCGCGATCTGTCACTCGAATGGCATTTCATCGGTTCTCTGCAGAGCAACAAGACGCGGCAGATTGCCAACAGCTTCGACTGGGTGCATTCGCTGGACCGTTTGTCGATTGCCGAGCGACTGTCCGCGCAGCGGCCACCTTCCCGGCCACCCTTGTCGGTCTGTCTGCAGGTCAATATCAGCGCCGAAGCCAGCAAAAGCGGCGTTTCGCCGGCCGAGACACCCGGTCTGGCGCACGCCGTCGCGGCTTTGCCGGGTCTGCGATTGCGCGGATTGATGGCTATTCCGGCAGCAGACAACGATTTCGCCGCGCAGCGTCTCCCTTTTTGCCGCCTGCGTGAACTATGGCAACAACTCCGGGCCGACGGGCTGATGCTCGATACGCTGTCGATGGGGATGTCCCAGGATCTCGAAGCGGCGGTGGCCGAGGGAGCGACACTGGTCCGTGTCGGTACGGCAATTTTTGGTGAAAGAGATAGAGCATGAAAATCACCTTCCTGGGTGGCGGCAATATGGCCAATGCATTGATCGGTGGTCTGGTCAAAACCGGCTTTTCCGCCGCGGACATTGCGGTGATCGAACTCGGCGCGCAAGGACGCGCCAAACTGCGACTGGTCTATGGCGTGCGCTGTTATGAAACGCCGACGGCCGCGGCGCTCGATTGCGACGCGCTGCTGTTGTCGGTCAAACCGCAGCAGATGCGCGAAGCATGCCAGCCCCTGGCACCCTTCCTGCAGCAACAACTAGTGATCAGTATCGCCGCCGGACTGCGTCTCGACGATCTTTCGCGTTGGCTCGGCGACTATCGCAAGATCGTGCGTGCCATGCCCAACACGCCGGCGCTGATTGGTGCCGGCATCACCGGCCTGTGCGCGATGCCGGCCGTGTCGATGGCCGAACGCCTTGGTGCCGAACGCATTCTGCAAGCCGTGGGCAGCACTTTGTGGCTGGCCGAAGAGGAGCAGATGGACGCGGTCACCGCCGTGTCCGGCAGCGGCCCGGCGTATGTCTTCCTGTTCATCGAAGCGCTGCAGCAAGGCGCGCTGGAACTCGGTTTGTCGCCGGTGCAAGCCCGGCAACTGTCGATCGACACCGTCCTCGGCGCGGCACGGCTGGCGGCCCAGTCCGACGAGGCCCCGGCCACCCTGCGGCAACGGGTGACTTCCAAAGGCGGCACCACCGAAGCCGCCTTGCACACCATGGCCGAACGCGGCGTCAAAGAAGGTTTCATCGCCGGTATCGCCGCCGCCAGAGCCCGCGGCCGTGAACTCGGTGAATTACTGGGCAAGGACGCCTGATGTTGGCGCAAGCTTTCCTGTTCCTGCTCGAAGCCGTCGTCAGTTTTCTGAGCGTCGTTCTGCTGTTGCGCTTCTACATGCAGACTTTCCTCGCCTCGTTCAACAATCCGCTCGGGGTGTTCGTCGTCGAACTGAGCAACTGGCTGGTCAAGCCCTTGCGACGGGTGCTGCCCGGTTTGTGGGGCCTCGATCTGGCCAGCCTGGTGCCGGTTTTCTGCCTGCAGGCGCTGCTGCTCTTCGCCTCCGTTTCGCTGCATGTCGGCGTCGATGTCTGGCTGGGAGGCAGCGGTGGTCTGCTGCTGCTCTGGCGGGCGTTGCTGGCTACCTTGCGCATGAGCATTTACCTGCTGATCGGCGCGCTGGTCGTGCAGGCGGTGCTTTCCTGGATCAACCCCTATTCGCCGATCAGCCAGCCGCTGACGCAGCTGACGCGCCCGTTTCTGCGCCCGATTCAACGCCTGCTGCCGCCGATCGGCTCGATCGACCTGTCGCCGCTGATCGCCATCGTCCTGGCGCAATTGCTGCTGATTTTCCTGTAACGAGGTGGTCGACTGGTTGCGTACGAGCGACGATGCGATTGTTCTCTCCGTGCATGCGCAGCCGGGGGCCAAACGGAGCGAAATCGCTGGCCTGCACGGTGACGCCCTGAAGATTCGCCTCGCCGCACCGGCGGTCGACGGCAAAGCCAACGCCGCGCTGCTCGCATTCCTCGCCGGACAACTAAACCTGCCGCGTGCCGCGATCAGCCTTGAAAGCGGCCACAACGCGCGGCACAAAATCCTGCGCATCAAAGGCGCACCCGCCGATAGCCGCCAACGACTGCTGGCCACGCTGACGACAGACCGGAAAATCAAGCCCTGAGGGTGGTCATCCGGTCGCCGCGCTGACCCGCTGACCCGTCCACTGCTCGTCAAACCCCTCGATTGCTGAGCGCAGAACGCTTTGACGATAGCGTCTGGTCATCATGACGTTTGGCCAGAATGCGCAGTCATCGGGCTGGGGTTACAATCGGCAAACCCACACACCATGCCTGCAAATTGATTAGAAAAGGTCGATGTTATGAAAAATTTTTCGCCGACCGATCTGAAAAGCATACTGCATTCGAAGCGCGCCAACCTCTACTATCTCGAGCATTGCCGGGTGTTGGTCAAAGGCGGCCGCGTCGAGTACGTCACCGATCAAGGGAAGGAGTCGCTGTACTGGAACATCCCGATTGCCAACACCACCACGGTACTTCTGGGGACGGGAACGTCGATCAGCCAGTCTGCGATGCGTGAATTGGCGAAAGCGGGTGTGCTGGTCGGTTTCTGTGGTGGCGGCGGCACGCCTTTATTCACGGCCAACGAGCGCGAACTCGAAATTGCCTGGTTTCAGCCGCAGAGCGAATACCGGCCGACCGGCTATTTGCAGAACTGGCTGCGTGGCTGGTTCGACGACGACTGGCGTTTGACTGCCGCCAAGCGCCTGCAGCACGTGCGCTTGACGACGATCGGCGAGCAGTGGTGCGACAAACGTATTTTCCCCGAGCAAGGCTTCACCGTCGCACGCGACGAGTTGCAGCCGATTCTGAGCGCGTCGGCCAACCGGCTGGCGGCGGTTGCCGATACAGGCTCTTTGCTGACCGAGGAGGCGCGGCTGACCCGGAAACTGTTCCGTCTGGCGGTCGAGGCGGTCAATTATGGCGACTTCGTGCGGGCTAAAAACGGCGCCGGCAGCGACCCGGCGAACCGTTTTCTCGACCATGGCAATTATCTGGCTTACGGCCTGGCGGCGACGGCCACCTGGGTGCTGGGTCTGCCGCACGGTCTGGCTGTCCTGCACGGCAAGACGCGGCGCGGCGCGCTGGTCTTCGACGTCGCCGATCTGATCAAGGACGCGCTGATCCTGCCGCAAGCGTTCATCTCCGCCATGCGTGGCGATGACGATCAAACATTCCGTCAGGCATGCATCGAACACTTCGCGCGCAGTCAGGCGCTCGATCTGATGATCGACACCTTGAAAGCGATCGCTGAAACGCCCGCCGAACGGCCATGAACGTCCTGCTGATCGCCCAATGCCGCAAGAGGGCCTTGACACAAACCCGGCGCATCCTCGATCAGTTTGCCGAACGGCGCGGCGACTGCACCTGGCAGACGACGATCACCGAGCAGGGGCTGGCGACGTTGCACCGGCTGTTGCGCAGCAGTGCGCGTAAAAATACGGCGGTCGCCTGCCACTGGATACGCGGCAAGGATCACAGCGAACTGCTCTGGGTGGTCGGCGACGCACGCCAGTTCAATCCGCGTGGCGCGACACCGACCAACGTCACCCGCCGCGACGTATTGCGCGCCGGCGACGAAAACGACTGGCACAGCGCGGAAACGATCCGTCTGCTTGCCCGTCTCGCCGCGCTGCTGCACGACATCGGCAAAGCAAACGGTCACTTCCAGAAAAAATTGCGCAGCCGGCAGCCTCTCATCGACGCCTACCGTCACGAATGGCTGTCGTTGCGCCTGTTCGAAGCCCTGGTCGGCGACGATGACGATGCCGGCTGGCTGCAACGTCTGGCCGACACGCAACAGCCGTTGAGCGCCGAGTGCCTGCGCCGTCTGCGCCGCGACAGCGCGACGCCGCCGGCTGGCAGCCCCTTCAGCCGGCTGCCGCCGCTGGCGCGTCTCGTCGGTTGGCTGATCGTCAGCCATCACCGGCTGCCGACGCCGGGCAACGATGTCGCTTTGGCGCCGCAACTGCTCGCCCGCTTGCCGGAAGAAATCGTCCACCACTGGTGCGGCAGCCATGGCGAGCAGAAAAACGACGCCGAGTGCTGGCAATTCAAATACGGGCTGCCGTTCGACAGCCCGTCCTGGCGCCAGCGCGCCGCCCGGGTCGCCAGCGCCTTGCGCAATCATCTGCCGCTGTCCGACAGCCAGGCGGTCGCCGCTCTGCTCGACAATCCGTATGTCCTGCATGTGTCCCGGCTGGCGTTGATGCTCGCCGATCATTACTATTCGGCGCAGCCGGCTGTGGTAGTTGAAGGCGAGCCGGCTGCGAAGCTTTACGCCAACACCCGCGACAACGAAAACGGGAAGAAGGTGCTCAACCAGCGTCTCGACGACCATCTGCTCGGCGTCGAACGAACCGCCAGCCGTGTCGTACGCGCTTTGCCGCCACTCGAAAACGGTTTGCCGCGCCTCGTGCATCGCGGTTTTCGTGTGCGCAGCCGCGGCGAATTCCGCTGGCAGAACGCGGCTTTCGATCTCGCTGAAAGTCTGCAGGCACGTTCGGCCAGACAAGGTTTTTTCGGCGTCAATATGGCGTCGACCGGCTGCGGCAAGACGCTGGCCAACGGGCGCATTCTCTACGGTCTGGCCAACCCGCTGCGTGGAGCGCGCTTCACCGTCGCGCTCGGTTTGCGCACGCTGACCCTGCAAACGGGCGACGCCTATCGCGAGCGGCTGCAACTGGGGGCGGCGGATCTGGCGGTTCTCGTCGGCAGTGTCGCCAGCCGCCGCCTGCACGCCGATCCGGGCGGGCAGGGCAAAGCGGCCATGCCCGCGCCAGAATCGGCCGCCGCCCACCATGGCAGCGAATCGAGCGAGCCGCTGTTGCCCGTCGACAGCGCGGTGCACTACGACGGCCGTCTGCAGAACGGGCCGCTGAAAGACTGGCTCGGCAAGAACAGCGCCGCACAACGGCTGCTCGCGGCGCCGATACTGGCGTGCACCATCGATCACCTGATGCCGGCTTGCGAGAGTACGCGCGGCGGCTGGCAGATCGCGCCGATGTTGCGCCTGCTGACCGCCGATCTGGTGCTCGACGAAGCCGACGACTTTTCCATCGAAGACCTGCCGGCGCTCAGCCGGCTGGTGTATTGGGCCGGGCTGCTCGGCAGCCGGGTGCTGTTGTCGTCGGCGACCTTGCCGCCGGCGCTGGTGCAGGGACTGTTCCTGGCCTACCTCGCGGGGCGCCGCGTCTATCAGCAAAACCGTGGCCGACCGGGCGAGCCGCTGGCCGTCTGCTGTGCCTGGTTCGACGAATTCGCCGTGCAGGGCGAAGATCATCATCGCGGCACCGACTATCTCGTTGCCCATCAACGGTTTGTCGATTGCCGTCTGCGCCACCTGGCCAAAGCCGGTGCGCCACGTCGGCGGGCGGCGATCCAGGCGCTGCCGATCGCCAGCGGCCAGCCGCGTGACGCCGTGTACGCCGCGTTCGCCGGTCAGGTGCACGCGCACATGCATGCCTTGCACGCGACACAGCACAGCGTCGATCCCGTCAGTGGCAAACGCGTCAGTTTCGGGCTGCTGCGCATGGCGAACATCGACCCGCTGTTCGACGTGGCGGTCGAATTGTTCCGCCTGGGTGCCGCCGAGGGCTGTCGCCTGCACCTGTGCGTTTATCACTCGCGGCACCCCTTGCTGGTGCGTGCCGCCATCGAGCGCACGCTCGATGGCACGCTGAAACGGCATCAGCCAGCCGCGGTGTTCGCCCGGCCAGACATCCGCCAGCGGCTGGACGGCAGCGCGGAAAACGACCATCTGTTCGTCGTCCTCGGAACGGCGGTCACCGAAGTCGGGCGCGATCATGATTACGACTGGGCGATCGTCGAACCTTCCTCGATGCGTTCGATCATCCAGTTAGCCGGTCGGGTGCGCCGGCATCGCCCGGAAGCGTGTCCGCCGGAGCAGCCGAACATCTATCTGCTCGACTGCAACATTCGCCATCTGCTGCTTGGCGACCGGCCAGCGGTCTTCCTGCGTCCCGGTTTCGAACGCGAAGGCGCCCAGTCGGGCGAACCGTTCCGGTTGTGCAGCCACCATCTCAGCGAACTGCTGACCGAGGAGCAATATCGCTGCATCGACGCCGCACCGCGTATCCGCCCGCGTCAGCCCCTGCAGCCGCAGAACAATCTCGCCGACCTGGAACATCAGCGGCTGAGCGACCTGATGCTCGGTGCCGATGTCGGGCAAGTGCAGGTGCAGATGCCGGTGCATCGCTGGTGGACGACGCGCGCGCCGATGATCGGCGCCTTGCAGCGCGCCAGTCGCTTCCGCCTCGACCCGCTGGGGCGGCAATCCTATGCCCTGCTGCCGACCGACGATGACGACATCGGTTTCTTTCAGCTCGACGACGGCCAGCCGCCGCTCGACCAGGGTTTGCACCCGCAAGGGCTGGCGCGCCGCATCGAAGTCGACTTCGGCCCGCGTGTCTCGCCCTGGGCGGTGCCCGATTACCTGCAAGCGCTGCAGGAACTGGCCGCGGCCCTGCAACTGACGCTACGCCAGTGTGCCGAAATTTACGGACGGCTGGATTTGCCGCCGATCGCGCCGCGGCAATGGCGCTATCACTGGGCGTTGGGTTTCAGCCGTCACCAAGCATGATCAACCATCCGGAAGGAAAACCATGCCGCAAACCGCTACCGATCCACCTTCTCCGGCTGAAATCGACTCGTTGCGGGCCGTGATCGGCGATTTTCTGCAGCAACGCCTGCAAGCCAAACTCGACAAACTGAAAGCGGCTGACGATGGCCTGCGCGACAAAGCGATCGCCGAGCATCAGCCGTCGGCCTGGCTGGCCAGCGCCGCGCAACGCGTCGGGCAAATCCAGCAGGTGACGCATGCCATCAAGTTCACCCATCCGGACGCCAAAGGTTCGAGTCTCAGTTGCGCCGGCAATCCACAGGCGGGCGACGCACGGCTCGGTTCGCATAGCGTCGCCAGCGGCTGGGTCTGCGATGTTGTCGGCAACGCCGCCGCGCTCGATGTCTTCAAATTTCTCAAACTGACCGTCAATGGCCGGTCCTTGCTCGACCGGTCGCTGGCCGGCGACACGGCTTTGGCGGCGGCGCTTGCCGATGACGCCGGCACGGCGGCGGCGTGGATGCAGGCCTTTGCCAGCCTGCCGGAGAGCAAGGGTCCGCCAGCGTCGCACAAGTTGGCCAAGCAGGTGTATTGGCCGCTCGCCGATGGAAGTTACCACCTGCTGGCGCCGCTGTTTCCCAGCGCGCTGACGCATGTCGTCTGGCAGCGCCTGCGCGCTGACCGTTTTTCCGAGGCGGCCAAGGCGGCGCGTGCCGCGCAGCGTGCCAGGCAGCCGCATCCGCACGGTTTTTGTGAATACCCGCATCTGGTAATACAGAATTTTGGCGGTTCGCAGCCGCAGAACATCAGCCAGTTGAATAACGAGCGAGGCGGCGAGAACAGGCCACGCGGCGAGAACTGGCTGTTGCCCTCATTGCCGCCGCACTGGCAAGCGAGCGGCTTCCGTCCGCCTTGGCACATCGACAGTATTTTCCCGCGCCGATTCGGCAAGCAGCGGCAGGTCGATTGGCTGACCCAGTCATTACGTGAATTGTTGAGTGCCGTAGCCGCAGCGGATTACAACAACCGGCGTATCCGCGAACAGCGCGCGGAATGGGTCAGCCAGATCATCGACGAGCTATTGCAGTTCG
>CAYRXO010000127.1:0-10737 GCA_964428215.1 uncultured Candidatus Accumulibacter sp.
CGCTGGCGCTCGGTCTCAAGCCGATCGTGGTGGTCAACAAGATCGACCGCGATGGCGCCCGGCCGGACTGGGTGATCGATCACACGTTCGACCTGTTCGACAAACTCGGCGCCAGCGAAGAACAGCTCGATTTCCCGGTGCTCTACGCCTCGGCGATCAACGGTTACGCAACTCGCGATCTGTCGCAGCCGTCACGCGATATGCGGCCGATGTTCGAAGCGATTCTCGACAGCGTCTCACCACCACACGCCGATGAAATCGACGGCCCGCTACAGATGCAGATTTCGGCGCTCGATTATTCGAGCTATGTCGGCCGTATCGGCATCGGCCGCATCCAGCGCGGACGTCTGAAACCGGCGCAACAGGTGCTGCTGATGTTTGGTCCGGCCAACGCGGATGGGAAATATGAACACGGGACGCCGAAAAACGCCAAGGTCGGACAAATCTTCGGTTTCCGCGGCATGGAGCGCGTCGCACTGGATGAAGCGCTGGCTGGCGACATCGTCCTCATCACCGGCATCGACGACCTGTCGATCGGCTGCACGATCACCGACATCGAGCAGCCCGAAGCGCTGCCGATGCTGCATATCGACGAGCCAACCCTGAACATGACTTTCATGGTCAACAACTCCCCCTATGCCGGCAGCGAGGGCAAGTTCGTCACCAGCCGGCAGATCGGCGAACGTCTGCGCAAGGAACTGTTGACCAACATGGCTTTGCGCGTCGAGGAAACCAGCGAAACCGACAGTTTTCTCGTTTCCGGTCGTGGCGAACTGCATCTGACCATTTTGCTCGAAACGATGCGCCGCGAAGGCTACGAACTCGCCGTCGGCAGGCCGCGCGTGATTTACAAGGAAATCGACGGCGAAACCTGCGAACCGTATGAAATGCTCACCGTCGATGTCGAAGATACGCATCAGGGGGCGGTGATGGAGGCGCTGGGCTATCGCAAAGGCGACCTGCAGGACATGTCGCCGGACAGCCGCGGGCGCGTGCGCATGGAATACCGCATCCCGGCGCGCGGTCTGATCGGTTTTCAGGGTGAATTTTTGAACCTGACGCGCGGCACCGGGCTGATGAGCCATGTCTTCGACGACTACGGGCCGGTGAAGGGCGACATCCCCGGTCGGCGCAACGGGGTGCTGATTTCCGGTGAAAAAGGCGAAGCGGTCGCCTATGCCCTGTGGAAACTGCAGGATCGCGGGCGCATGTTCTCGGTGCCCGGTGACCGCCTTTACGAAGGGATGATCATCGGCATCCACAGCCGCGAAAACGATCTGGTCGTCAATCCGATCAAAGGCAAGCAATTGACCAATATACGCGCCTCCGGCTCCGACGAAGCCGTTCGCCTGGTGCCGGCCGTCGCGCTGACGCTCGAATCGGCCGTCGAATTCATCGACGACGATGAACTGGTCGAAATCACTCCGAAAACGATACGTTTGCGCAAACGGCTGCTGACCGATAACGAACGCCGCCGCGCGGCGCGCGAAGGCTGAGCCGGCAGCAGCGGCTACGCAACGAAACTATCGCTTGCAGATTGATACAGAAGAACAATCGCTTAAGGAAACGCAGATTAATTCACTTTTCTGCATTTTAGAGACAATAAAATCAATTGGTTAATTTGCCGCCTGGGCAGCAAACTCGAATTAATCCGCACTTCCTTAACGTCCGTCCTCTTCCGCAACGGACGACACGCTCGTGGGCTCCGACGGCACTTGGTTTCCCCACTGCTGCCAGTTTGCCCGCCGATTGCGGGCGAACAGTTCGAGGTAAGGTCCCGGGCTGCAGTTCTCGACGATGGCGTACAACTCGTCGGGTTTGCGCGAATGCTCTCTTTTTTGCGAGCAGAGGTAATTCACCTGACGTCTGCCAGGCGGCAGGGTGCGCAGGCCGCCGCGCACCCCGAAGAGGACCAGTTCGGTAACGTTGCGGAAATAAAACCCCACTCCGCGACCGTCCGAACCACCGTCCTTACGAATCTTGTGCCAGACAATCAATCCTTTATAGGTAAATCCCCAAGCATCCACCACCGCCAGCCCCTCAGCCAACAGGGCATTGGGCACCCACAGATAGAGGTGCGATCGTTCTGCAGACACCTGAGCAACCGGGATGGCGCAGATTTGCGGCAAGCTCAGTGTTAGATAGCGCGCTAGCCGCTTGTGTTCTGGCGCCACCTTTCCGGTGCGATTGGCGAACTGCCAAGGTGGGTCAGCAAGAATGCAGCCAAAACGCCCCGTCACGGAACAGCGGAAATCGTCAGCGGCACTGTCCGGAGGCTCATGATCTGGCATTGCCAATTCCGCATCCTTCAGCGCTGCGAATGCAGGCCGATCAGATTGCCTTCGCTGTCTTCGACCAGGGCGACGAATCCATATTGGCCAATCGCTGTTTTCTTACGCGCGATCAGGCCACCGGCTTCCAGCGCACGCTGCGCTTCGACGGCGACATCACGACAACTAAAATAGACCAGCACCCCGCCTCTGCCAGGGTAGGCGAGCGGATGTTTGACCAGCGCACCGTTGATTCCCTTCCCATCCTCGCTGCCCGAGAACAGATAAATCTCGCGCCCGGCCTCGACATCAGGCAGCGCCGTTAGCGAGCGACCGAAAACCCTGCCGTAGAACGCGCGCGCGCGCTCCATGTCGGAAACGTAGATCTCGAACCAACCGACCGGGTTACTGATGAGAGACTCATCCATGTTTGCATTCCTCGCTGGGTAAACAATGACGAACTCCAAAGGGAAATGATGCCTCCACTAGGCTTGGCACGTCGGAAACAGTCCACGACCTACAGGAATCCACTTTAACCGCTTATCCCCAGCGCCTCCCGCGCCGGGGAAATAGGTCAGGCACAAGCCACGACAGGGAAATCAACAAGCATCAGCTGCGCACATGTTGCCATGCCAATCAAAATCGCCCCAGAATGACTTCGGCAACGAAGCGACTGCCAACATAGGCCAGCAATAGAACCATGAAGCCGGCCAGGGTCCAGCGCAAGGCAATGCGCCCGCGCCATCCGTAAACACGCCGCCCGGTCAGCAACGCCGCAAAAATTGCCCAGGAAACGAAAGCGAACAAGGTCTTGTGATCGAAAGACAACGCTTTGCCAAAAATCTGCTCGGAGAACAGCACACCACTGAACAAGGTAATGGTGAGCAGGATGAAGGCAATGCTGATCATGCGAAACAACAGGGCCTCCATGGTCAGCAAGGGCGGCAGGCTGGCCAGGCTGCGGGTGAAGGCACGCTGGTGCAATTTCCGTTCGGCAAAGCCCATGAATACAGCGTGCAAGGCCGAGAGCGTAAACAGGCTATACGCGAGCATGGCGGTAAGAAAGTGCAACTGGAATCCCCAAGCACCGGCGTTGGCAATGACGCGCAATTGCGGAAACAACGCCGGCGCGGTAGCACTCAACGCCGCCAGCGGCAAGACCATCGGTTGCAAGCCATCCATACGCGAACGGAAACTTTCCAGCCAGTAGATCAACACTGCCAACCAGAGCATCAATGACAGCGCGCAACTGAACGAGAAACGCATGCCGCCAGCAGCGAACAGTAATTGGTACAGCCCGACACCCTGGATCAGCAAAGCGCTTAGCAGGGCGCCACGCTCCCAGCGTTGCATCGGCAAGGTGACGTTCGGCTGATCGGTCTCCCGCCAGCGGGTCTGCCAGAAATGAAACCCCAGCACGGCGTAGAGCAGCGCCGAAACGACGTGCGGCAGAAGGTGCAGTAGAATGTCCGCCATCTCACGAGTTTACACCAAGCCGGAAATCCTATGCTCGACAACCTGACCCAACGTCTTGCTCGCGTCATGAAGACGCTACGCGGTGAAGCGCGCCTGACAGAAGCAAATATCGGCGACGCGCTGCGCGAAGTCCGACTGGCCTTGCTCGAAGCCGATGTCGCTTTACCGGCGATCAAGGAACTGATCGCCTCGGTGAAAACCCAGGCCGTCGGTCAGGAAGTGATCGGTTCGCTCAGCCCCGGCCAGGCGCTGGTCGGCGTCGTCCACCGCGAGTTGACCAAGCTGATGGGCGAAGCGCACAGCGGTCTCAACCTGGCGACGCAGCCGCCGGCCATCGTGCTGATGGCCGGTTTGCAGGGTTCCGGCAAGACGACGACGGTGGGCAAGCTGGCCAAGCTGTTGCGCGAGACACAAAAGAAAAAAGTGCTGGTCGTTTCCTGCGACGTCTATCGGCCAGCGGCCATCGAACAGCTGAAAACCGTCGCCGCGCAGGTCGGTGTCGACTTCTTTCCTTCGACGGCCGACGAAAAACCGGTCACCATCGCCCGCAACGCCATCGATTGGGCCAGGCGGCATTATCACGATGTCCTGCTGGTCGATACCGCCGGTCGACTTGCAATCGACGAGGCGATGATGAGGGAAATCGCCGAATTGCACGCCGCGCTGCAGCCGATCGAAACCCTGTTCGTCGTCGATGCGATGCAGGGTCAGGATGCGATCAATACCGCCCGCGCCTTCAATGAGGCGCTGCCCCTGACCGGCATCGTACTGACCAAGCTCGACGGTGACGCGCGCGGCGGCGCGGCGCTGTCGGTACGCCACGTCACCGGCCGGCCGATCAAGTACGCCGGAATCGGCGAAAAGCTCAATGGACTCGAGCCGTTCCACCCGGAAAGGATGGCATCGAGAATTCTCGGCATGGGCGACGTGCTGTCGCTGATCGAAGAGGCGCGCAAAGGCATCGACGAACAGAAAGCGCTGGCGTTCGCCAAAAAACTGAAGACCGGCAAAGGTTTCGATCTGAACGACTTCAAGGATCAGATCGGTCAGATGCGCAAGATGGGCGGCCTGTCGTCGATGATCGACAAGCTGCCGGCACAATTTTCACAGGCGGCCGGCGCCTTGCCGGCCGGCACCGAGGAAAAGACGATCGGCCGTATCGAAGGCATCATCAACTCGATGACGCCGGCAGAGCGCGCCAACCCGGAACTGATCAAAGCGGCGCGCAAACGGCGCATTGCCGCCGGCGCCGGTGTGCCGGTGCAGGAAATCAACCGCTTGTTGAGACAGTTCGAGCAGACGCAGAAAGTGATGAAACAGTTCTCTCGCGGCGGAATGTCCCAGCTGCTGCGCAGCGTCAAAGGCATGCTGCCGGGAATGCGCTGATTGCGGACAAGCGTTGTCACGATTGACGTAATGGCGACGACGATGACACGAAGAAGCCTTCCTGGCCTTGATTGAAGAGAGATGAGATAAAGAACGTGCAGAAGTCCGTCCCCGATCGCTCTCGACCGCCAAAACCGCAGCCGTCACGAGCTGACAACTGACTATCTCAATAAGCCACAACTGGCGAGGGTGGCAAACAATACCGCAACACACTCTTGATATTTCAGCCGCCGCGTCGTTAACACATCCAGGCCCGTCCATTGCCTGACGACGGGTTCGTGCCGCTTTCCCCCTCATGCTCGTCAGCTTGCCGCTGTTGACGACAAGTCATTTTCCGCTCATCCGGTCACTACCAACGGCCGAGCCGACCGGCAGCCAGCGCGCCGATCGCCGTCCGGCGAAGGAACAACATGGCCCAGGCACATTTATCCCTCGGCGATGCGTCGCTGATCACCGTCACTTTTCTGTTCACCGACATCGAAGGATCGACCGGACTCTGGGAACGGCAGCCGGAAGCCATGCGCCTGGCCTTGCAACGGCACAATGTGCTGCTGGCGCAAGCGATCGCACAGCATCACGGTTACGTCTTCAAAACCGTCGGCGATGCCTTCTGCGTCACTTTCGACGATCCGGCGCAAGCGCTGGCCGCCGCAAGGCGCATCCAGCACGATCTCGGCCGGGAACCGTGGCCCAAAGAGGCGCGGCTGCGCGTGCGCGTCGCCTTGCATACCGGCGCGGCGTATCTTTGTGAAGGCGATTACTTCGGCACGACGGTCAACCGCTGTGCGCGGCTGCTCGCCGTCACCCGCGGCGGCCAGACACTGCTGACATCGGCCACCCAGGCGCTGTTGAACAACGTGCTGCCAGCCGATTGCAGCCTGCGCGACAGCGGCATGCTGCGCCTGCGCGACCTGCCGCATCCGATCCATGTCTACCAGTTGCTGCATCCAGGACTGACGCCGGAATTGCTGCACATCGCCGACGACGCCAAACTGACCGCGCAACCGCTGGCTCGATTGCGACCGATCGATATCTACGAAGTGCCGACCCTGCCAGCGATCGTCATGCAGGCGCTGCACGTGCTGCAGGACCCGAGCAGCGATGCCAAGGATGTGCAGCGGGTGATCATCAACGACCCGGCGATATCGGCAAAGATTCTACGCGTCGCCAACTCGGCATTTTTTGGCCGCTCACGGCGGGTCGGTACGATCGCCGAAGCGGTCAACGTCCTCGGTTTCACCAATATCCAGGGAATCCTGATCTCGGTGAGCGCTTTCGACGCATTCCGCACCAAACGTCTCAATCTGCTCGACTTCTGGCAACATTCGATCGCCACCGCCAGCGCGGCACGCTTTCTGTCGCGATCGCTCGCCGTTTCTGCCGAACAGGCGTTCATGGCCGGTTTGCTGCACGACATCGGCAAGCTGATTTTCGCGGTGCAGGCAGAAGGCGCCTATCAGCGCCTGCTCGACCTGCAGCAACAAACTCCGACGAGCAGTCTGCAGGCCGAAAGCACTCTCTTCGAATTCACCCACCCGGAAGTCGGTGAAATGGTGGCGGAACGCTGGGATTTGCCGGCGCCGTACATCGCGGCGATCGCCTATCACCACCAGCACGCCGATGCCGGCGAATATCGGACCTTCGCCGCGCACATCGGCTTGGCCGACGAAGCGGCGAAAGCCGCCTTCACCACCGACAACGCGTCCGATCAGTCAGGCAGCGAAAGCAGCGACCTGCTGGCCAGATTGGCGCTCGATGACACGCAGTGGTCTGCCTGCCTGCAACATCTGCGGAGTGAAGAACAGAATATCGCTGCCTTCGTCGGCGCGATTCACTGATCGCTTGTGCTCGTTGCGAACAAGGCAGCAGCGTCGCTCTGCCGGGCCAGATGCGAAGCGTAGATCCGGTAGCGATAACCGCTTGGCGCGGCAAATGGTTTGATCCGTGCGCGATAACCAGCGGCATGGATGCGATCGTAAACCGCCAAGGCTTCGGCTTCGCTATCGACCGTCGTCACCGCGGTGGTCAGATTTGCACGTGGCTCCGGTTGACGGTAAACCCTCTGACGGCGCGGTAAAAGGCTTTCGCGCACCTGTTCCTGTGCGCTGCTGACTCCCTGCGTCAGCACCGGTCCGCCGAGAGACTTTTCGACCAACATATCGGTTTGTGCCGCCAGCGCGGCAAACTGCTCCGAACTGATCGTCTCGATCGTCGTCTCCGGCGGCTGCTCTGCCGCGCTGCGCGTCGTCACGTAGCAGGTAAGGGGCTGGTCGAGTTGCTGCCATTCACTCGATGGATGCAGGACGCTGATTGAGCCATCGAGCAGACACAGCCGGTCGGTATCCTTGCCGACGCGGGCCCATAACAGGTCGTTGCCCCGACTGCTAGCGGTGATCGAGCCGATGCGCAGATTGACCGCATGCGGCATCTTGCCGACTCCGGCCGAGGCGGCGTTGTAACGTAAGGCGCCGAATTTCAGATCGAAGGCCGCCGTAAACTCGTGTGGATCGCGCACACCGAGCGCATTGATTTCCAGGAAAGAGTCCGGCGCCAGCGACAACGAGCCACCGTCGCCCAACTGGATGCGCAAACGCGCATTTTCGCCGGTGAGCAGACGGTCACGATTGTCGAGTACGAAGCCGGGCTGCAACACCTGCCGCTCGCCGTGTCTTTCGACCCACGCCGGCGTCTGCATGCCGTCGATATACGCCTGGATTTTTTCGACCGCCGCCGCCGGCAACGACACGCCGGCCAGGGCCGAGCAGCAGATCCCGATCAGAGTGTTCAAACGATATGCTTGCATTGGCGGCTCCCGACGACGAAAAACGGCAAAGATTCTATCATCGTAGCCGAAACGTCGTTCGACCGGCAAAGTCGCCGCCCCGGCGCGGATACGCCGGGCTTTGCCGGTTCGGGAAAAGAAACCGGGACTCGTGCGACAGCGCGGCCGACTGACGGCCTCGCCGTTCGTTCGACCGGCTGGCAGCAACTCAGTCGGCCGCTCTCAAGCCAGTCCCTGGCTGGCCAGATATTCCTCGTAGTTGCCGGGGTAACTGACCATCCGGCCGTCAAGGCGGATTTCGAGCAAACGCGTCGCCAGCGAAGAAACGAATTCCCGGTCGTGCGAAACGAAAATCAGCGTGCCCTTGAATTTCTCCAGCGCGGTGTTCAGCGATTCGATCGATTCCATGTCCAGGTGGTTGGTCGGTTCGTCGAGCACCAGCACGTTCGTCTTCTGCAACATCAACTTGCCGAAGATCATCCGGCCCTGCTCGCCGCCGGAAATCACTTTCACCGCCTTCTGCACCTCGCTGCCGGAAAAGAGCAGCCGCCCCAGCGTGCCGCGAATCAAAGTTGCCAGATCCTCGCCCTCGCTGGCGTTGCTGCGCGCATAGCCGGCGATCCATTCGGTCAGGCTGGTATCGCCGTTGAAATCGCTGGCGTGATCCTGCGCATAGTAGCCTGGACGCGCTTTTTCGGCCCACTTGATGCTGCCGCGCTGCGCTTGCAATTCGCCCATCAACAGCTTGAGCAGCGTCGTCTTGCCGACGCCATTCTCGCCGATGATCGCCAGCCGATCGCCGCCGTTCAGCGTCAGCGTCAGATCATTGATGATCCGCCGCTTGCTGCCCGGATAGGCGAAAGTCAGGCGGTCGATTTCGACCGCCTGCCGATGCAGCTTTTCCTTGTCGTCGAATTCGAAGCGGATCCACGGATACTGCCGCGAAGACGGCTTGACGTCTTCCGGCTTCAGCTTGTCTATCAGCTTCAGTCGCGAGGTGGCCTGTTTGGCCTTCGAGGCGTTGGCCGAGAAGCGGCGGACGAAATTCTGTAACTCGGCGATGCGCTCCTTGGCCTTGGCGTTGGCGCTTTGCAGGCGCTCGCGCGCCTGTGCCGAAGCATCCATGAAGTCGTCGTAATTACCCGGGTAGACGGTGATCTTGCCGTAGTCCAGGTCGGCCATGTGCGTGCACACCTGGTTCAGGAAGTGTCGATCGTGCGAAATGATCACCATCGTGCTGTTGCGTTCGTTGATGACGTTTTCCAGCCAGCGGATGGTCGAAATGTCGAGGTTGTTGGTCGGTTCGTCGAGCAGCAGGATCTCCGGATCGGCGAACAGCGCCTGAATCAGCAGTACGCGCAGCTTCCAGCCCGGCGCGACGTCGCGCATCGGCCCGTAATGCTGCTCAGCGGGAATGCCGACACCGAGCAGCAATTCGCCAGCGCGCGCCTCCGCCGTATAGCCGCCGTATTCTGCAAAGCGCGCTTCCAGTTCGGCGGCGTGCAGATAGTCTTCCTCAGTTGCCTCGAGATTGGCGTAAATGGCATCCTTTTCGACCATGCACGCCCACATCTCTTCGTGACCCATCATCACTACGTCGATCACCCGTTGATCCTCGTAAGCGAACTGGTCCTGACGCAGGTAGGCCATGCGTTCGTGCGTGTCCTTGGCGACATTGCCGGCCGTCGGCTCGAGTTCGCCGGCAAGGATCTTCATGAAAGTCGATTTTCCGGAACCGTTGGCTCCGATCAGGCCGTAGCGATAACCTTCGCCGAATTTGAGCGATACGTTTTCGAAAAGGGGGCGCACCCCGAACTGGATGGTAACGTTATTGGCGACAAGCACGAAGAAACCTCGGAAAAATCATTGATTTGCAAAAGGTGGCTATTGTACTCCACGGCAAGGGTCCGCGCGGGTTTCCGCTGCGGGAAGCCGTGGAGAGCCGGTCAGCCGATCCAAGCATGGCCAGGACATGCCACGTCAACTGACGTCGAATTCTGCGTCTGCTCTCTGGCGGACATTAAGCGCTCACTTATGTTCGATCGGCGGCGCGACCTTGAAAACCTCGGCCAGCGTGGTCATGCCGGCGGCGATTTTCATCGCCCCGGAGATACGCAGCGGTTTCATGCCTTCACGGAAAGCCAGATCGCGAATCCGGGAAATGTCGCGTTGATCGCTGATCGCCTGTTTGATATCCGGCGACAGGGTGAGGATTTCGTAGAGCCCGACCCGCCCAAGGTAGCCGGTCATCCGGCAATCGAGGCAGCCGGCTGGACGATAGAAGCGCGTCGGACGATTGGCCTTCCACGGCGCCACGAGTTGGTCCCACATCGTTTCTTCGATCGCACTGGCTTCGTGCACCTGTTTGCACTGCGGACAGAGGATGCGCACCAGCCGTTGCGCCATGACGCCGAGCACGGTGGCGCTGAGCAGGTACGAGGGAATGCCGAGATCAAGCAGACGCGTCACCGCCGCCGGTGCATCGTTGGTATGCAGCGTCGACAGCACCAGGTGGCCGGTCAGGGCCGCCTGGATGGCCACTTCGGCGGTTTCCAGGTCGCGGACTTCGCCGATCATGATGATGTCCGGGTCCTGGCGCATCAGCGCACGCACACCCTGCGCAAAACCGAGGTCGATGACGTTCTGCACCTGCATCTGGTTGAACGCCGGTTCGACCATTTCGATCGGGTCTTCGATGGTGCACACATTGACCGCCGGCGTCGCCAATTGCTTGAGCGTCGAATAGAGCGTCGTCGTCTTGCCGGAACCGGTCGGCCCGGTGACCAGAATGATGCCGTTCGGCCGGTCGGCCATTTCTTTCCA
>CAYRXO010000128.1:0-10498 GCA_964428215.1 uncultured Candidatus Accumulibacter sp.
GAGCCTGAATTTCCAAATCCTCCAAAAGGCTCAGTTGTGACCGCTCAAGGTATAGTGAGGTTGTCTTCGGAACGCGGGACATCCCAACAGCGCTTCGAATCCATTTCCCCGCCTCGCGCTGTCGTCACGATACCGAGGCACTGACCAGATCAGGAGCAACAAATGAGCAGCTTCATTCCCCTCGGCGGCGCCGTCGCCCTTCTTCTCTTGGCCGCTTTCGTCCGCATGCCTAGTATTGGCAGTCTGCGCAGCCCGACCAGTCCGCCAAAAAAAGTGGAAGGCGGCACGGACTGATCCGGGCCGATCAACCAGGCAGCTTTCCAGGATCACCGGTTTCATCGTCACGCAAATTTTGTCAAACACAGCGCCCCACGGCCCGGCAGTACAAAATAAACGACAGCACGCCGTGGACTCGCCTGACAGACCTCTGCCAACGCACCATTCCTCGTCGATAACTACTCAAACAATCGCTTGTCGACCAGCGTCTATCGAGGGTTATGGCAGACAGGTAAAAAGTGGGCGGATTGTCATGCATCCGGATCGTTCGTCCGACAGTTGGAGCCCCCATTCGCAGGGGAAGCGCCCCTGGCGAGCGGATCGCTGCTGATCGGCGCACAGCCCAAAGACTGAGAGGCAAGCGGACACGATCCGCCCAGCCCACCTGTCAAAATTTCCTGATTCATTTTCCCCTGCGAGCGCTCCCGGATCGGGAAAATCGGTCGTTGCCGGCACAAGCGACCGCTGCGCCGCTTCGCCATTTCTTGCGTCTTTCTCCTGCCGCTCCGACCGCCTACGACTTTTCGCTCATCATTGCGAATGGCAAGCCACGATTTTGCAATCGTTTCGATTCAACTTGTCAGGTCACGTAAACCGCTCTCCAATCCGAGGAATGTGCAGCATAAGTTGCACTACTATGAATTGCAGACGCACCAATGCGCGCGGTGCCATGCGGGCCATCGTCGCCAAAGGAAAAAGACGAGCGCCGTACCTTGCCTGTCCATGCGGCATCACACCACGCTTTTCCCAGGACATCACAAACCTATTAGGCCGTTCGCATGGCGAACATGGGCAATTGACGAATCAGGAGTTGAAGGCAATGAATTTTACAAAGCGGATTTCGGCGGGGCTGTTGAGCAGTCTGGTCGTCACGGTGCTCTCCATCGTGGCATTGGCGGTGTTGTTTTTCTTGTTGCGCGGTGCCATGCAGGATCTTGATCTGGTGGCCACGCAGCGTTACACCTCGTACATCCTGGCGGATGAACTGCGACAAAGTTCGGATGATCTGACGCGTCTGGGGCGCACCTACGTCGTCACCGGAACATCCGCCTACGAGCAGCAGTACAACGACATTCTGGACATTCGCAATGGCAAGAAACCGCGACCGCAGGATTACTGGCGCATTTACTGGGATTTCGTCGCGGCAGGCAACGCCAAGCCGCGGCCGGATGACAAGACGGTTTCATTGCCGGAATTGATGAAGCAGGCCGGTTTCACCGAGCAGGAATTTGCCAAACTGAAAGAGGCGCAGTCGCGCTCTGATGGGCTGGTCAACCTGGAAGTCGAGGCGATGAACGCCGTGAAAGGCTTGTTCAAGGACGGGCAAGGCGGCTACACCAAAAAGGGCGAACCCGACATGGAGTTGGCCAGACGCCTGGTGCACAGTCCTGAATATCATAAGTTCAAGGCCGACATCATGGGGCCGCTGGACGAATTTTTGGTACTGCTCGATCAGCGGACGCGCAAGGCGCAGGAAGTAGCCAAGGATCGGCTGGCGACGTTGCAAAACTGGTTCATGCTCCTGATCGTCGTTCTGGGCGCCTTTGCCGTCACCATCTGGCTGGGATATCGGCAGATGGCCCAGCAATTGGGCGACAAGCCGGCTGTACTGAAATTGCTGGTCGGCGAATTGGCCGCTGGCAACCTGGCGACGCAGATCCCCACCGCCCCGGCGGGCAGCGTGGTCGCCGGCATCGGCCAGATGGCCCGCCAGTTGCGCGACCTGGTCTTTAGCCTCAATCAAGCCGTAACCCAGGTCAACGATGCATCGCGCAGCCTGACCCGCAATGTAGAAGCTTCGGCAAACGCGGCAAGCGACGTGAGGGACTCGACCCGGTCGATAGCCGCAGCCATTGAGGAGCTTTCTGTCGGCATCAATCGCATCGCCAGAACGGCAAAGACAGGCGCACAAATTGCCGAGAAGTCGGAAGATCAGTCGGGTCGAGGCGGGCAGATCATCGAAAAGGCCGCCACAGAAATACGTAGCATCGCCGAGATGATCGGTGGCGTTTCGACACGCATCGCCGCTCTCGGAAAAAGTTCCGAGCGGATTTCCGGAGTCGTCCAGGTCATCCGCGATGTCGCCGAACAGACCAATCTGCTGGCGCTCAATGCGGCCATCGAAGCGGCACGTGCTGGCGAATCAGGACGCGGCTTCGCCGTCGTCGCCGATGAGGTACGCAAGCTGGCCGAACGTACGGGTGCCGCCACCGGGGATATCGCCACGATGATCACTGCCATCCAGGAGAGTTCGCACGACGCCGTCGAGGCCATGGAACAGGCGGTAGCCCGGGTCGGCAGCAGCGTCGGCTACTCGGACGAAGCGGCGCAGGCCATCGTCGAGATTCGGGACAGTGCCGGCCAGTCGGTGACGATCGTCAAGGAAATCGATGGTGCTCTGGTCGAACAGAGCACCACCAGCCAGACGATTTCAACAGAGATCGAACGGGTGGCCTTATCCACCGAAACAGGGCACAGCGCCGTTCAGCTTGCCGCGCAGTCAGCACGTGAACTGGAAGCGTTGGCTGCCAGCCTGCGGAAAACGGTGAACCATTTCCGCGTCTGACGACGTAGCGATGACGACGAACAGACCTTGCCGATCACCGGCAGGTTGAAATCAGCCCGGCAGTCAGAAGGTGCTGCCGGTAGCTGCAAATGTGTGCCGCCAGTTCAGCGCACGCAGTCGACCGCGTAAACCGCCTTACCGTTGACCAGCGTCTTGACCAACCCATGCACGTCGGTCTCGAAGCCGGGAAACTGTTCGTTGAAATCGCGGGCGAATTGAAGATAACGGACGATGGTGGCGTTGAAGCGCTCGCCAGGGATGAGCAGCGGAATTCCGGGCGGGTACGGCGTCAGCAGGGTACTGGTGATGCGGCCCTCCAACTGATCGATCGGCACGCGGTCGATCTCGCGATGCGCCATGCGCGCGAAGGCATCGGTCGGCTTCATCGCCGGCTCCATGTCCGACAGATACATGCGCGTGGTCAGGTGCGCGATGTCGTTGGCCGCGTAGATGCCGTGAATCTGCCGGCAGAGATCCTTCAGCCCGAGGCTTTCATAACGCGGATTCTTGGCCAGGAATTCGGGCATCACTTTCCATAACGGCTGGTTCTGGTCGTAGCCGTCCTTGAACTGCTGCAGCTCGGTGACCATCGTATTCCATCGGCCTTTGGTGATGCCGATGGTGAACATGATGAAGAACGAGTAGAGGCCGCATTTCTCGACGATGATGCCGTGTTCGGCGAGGTACTTGGTGACGATCGCCGCTGGAATGCCCCAGTCGGCAAAGGCGCCGTCGACGTCCAGACCGGGAGTGATGATCGTCGCCTTGATCGGGTCGAGCATGTTGAAACCTTCGGCGAGTTTGCCGAAGCCATGCCAGCGCTCGTCGGGCTTGAGGATCCACGCCGCGCGCTCCTCGATCTGCTCGCCGGCGACGTTTTCCGGCCCCCACACCTTGAACCACCAGTCGGCGCCCCATTCGCTGGCCACCTTGTTCATCGTGCTGCGGAAATTGAGCGCTTCGGCGATCGATTCCTCGACCAGTGCCGTGCCGCCGGGCGCCTCCATCATCGCAGCGGCGACGTCGCAGGAAGCGATGATCGCGTACTGCGGCGACGTCGAGGTATGCATCAGATACGCTTCGTTGAACACGTCGCGATCGAGCGTGCGTCCTTCCGAATTCTGCACCAGGATTTGCGACGCCTGCGACAGACCGGCCAGCAGCTTGTGCGTCGACTGTGTCGAAAAGATCATCGATTCCTTGCAGCGCGGCCGATCGGCGCCGATGGCGTGATAGTCGCCGTAGAAATCGTGGAACGCGGCGTGCGGCAGCCAGGCTTCGTCGAAATGCAGCGTATCGATCGCCCCGTCCAGCATGTCCTTGATTTCCTCGACGTTGTACAGGATGCCGTCGTAAGTGCTCTGGGTGATGGTCAGCACGCGCGGCTTGGCGGCGACCTGCGAGGCGAAAGGATGCGCGGCGATCTTCTTGCGGATGTTCTCCCAGCGGAATTCCTCTTTCGGGATCGGCCCGATGATCCCGTAGTGATTGCGCGTCGGCATCAGGAACACCGGCACGGCGCCGGTCATGATGATCGAATGGAGCACCGATTTGTGGCAGTTGCGATCGACGACGACGATGTCGCCCGGCGCGACGGTCGAATGCCAGACGATCTTGTTCGACGTCGAGGTGCCGTTGGTGACGAAGAACAGATGATCGGCGTTGAAGATGCGCGCCGCGTTCCGCTCGGAGGCGGCCACCGGGCCGGTGTGGTCGAGCAGTTGCCCGAGTTCCTCGACGGCATTGCACACATCGGCGCGCAACATGTTTTCGCCGAAGAACTGGTGGAACATGCGCCCGACGGGGCTTTTCAGGAAAGCGACGCCGCCGGAATGCCCCGGACAATGCCAGGAATACGAGCCATCCTCGGCGTAATGCGTCAGCGCACGGAAAAACGGCGGCGCCAGACTCTCGAGGTAGGCGCGCGCTTCGCGCACCACGTAACGGCCGATGAACTCGGGCGTGTCCTCGAACATGTGGATGAAGCCGTGCAGCTCGCGCAGCACGTCGTTCGGGATATGGCGCGAGGTACGCGTTTCGCCATAGAGAAAAATCGGAATGTCTTCGTTACGACAGCGGATTTCCTTGACGAAAGCGCGCAGATCGGCAACCGTCTGTTCGGCATTCTCGTTGCGGAACTCCTTGTCGTCGATGGTCAGGATAAACGCCGACGCGCGGCTTTGCTGTTGGGCGAACGAGGTCAGATCGCCGATGCTGGTGACGCCGAAAACGTCGAAACCTTTTTTCTCGATGGCCTTGGCCAGGGCCCGGATACCCAATCCGCCAGAATTTTCCGAGCGGAAGTCCTCGTCGATGATGATCACCGGGAAATTGAAATGCATGGTCGATCCCGTCGCAAATCAGCAGCGGCCAGTCAGCACACGCTGGCCGGCCGTGCCCGGCGCCGCGTTCGGCGCCCGATCAAATCTTGGGCAAGGTCACACCCACCTGCCCCTGGTATTTGCCGCCGCGGTCCTTATACGACGTTTCACACTCTTCGTCCGACTCGAAGAACAGGACCTGCGCGATGCCTTCGTTGGCGTAAATCTTCGCCGGCAACGGCGTGGTATTGGAAAACTCGAGCGTCACATGCCCTTCCCATTCCGGCTCGAACGGCGTGACGTTGACGATGATGCCGCAGCGCGCGTAGGTGCTTTTGCCGAGACAGATGGTAAGTACCCTGCGCGGGATGCGGAAATATTCGACGGTGCGCGCCAAGGCAAAGGAGTTCGGCGGAATGATGCAGAACTCGTTCTTCACCTCGACGAAGGAATTCGGGTCGAAGTTCTTCGGGTCGACGATCGTCGAGTTGAGATTGGTGAACAGCTTGAATTCGTCGGAACAGCGAATGTCGTAGCCATAGCTCGACGTGCCGTAGGAAACGATGCGCCGGCCGTCGACCTCGCGCACCTGCGTCGGTTCAAACGGGTCGATCATGCCGTGCTGCTCCGCCATGCGGCGGATCCATTTATCCGATTTGATGGACATCGCTGCTCACCCGAACACCCTGGCTGCGCCAAAGTGGCACATTCTACGGCGTCCGGGCGATGGAAGAAACCTTCATGCACTGCACGAGTCGCCGACCAACCCGCTCAGGTATTCTGCACGACGATATTCGGGAATTTGCTGCTCATGTCGCGCGCGCGTTCAGCGATTTTCACCGCCATGCGGCGGGCGATGGCGCGATAGATCGCCGCCGCGCGCGAATCCGGCGCGCCGACGACGGTCGGTCGGCCAGCGTCGGTCAGTTCGCGGATCGACATTTCGAGCGGCAAGGCGCCGAGCAGCTCACAATCGTAATCGCTGGCCATGCGTTGCGCACCGCCGGTACCGAAGATCGGCTCCTCGTGTCCGCAGTGCGAGCAGATGTGCAAACTCATGTTCTCGACCAGGCCGAGAATCGGAATGCCGACCTTCTCGAACATCTTCAACCCCTTGCGCGCGTCGATTAGCGCGATGTCCTGCGGCGTGGTAACGATGACTGCGCCGGTGACCGGCACTTTCTGCGCCAGCGTCAGTTGCGTGTCGCCGGTACCCGGCGGCATATCGACGATCAGATAATCGAGGTCGCGCCAGGCCGTCTGCTTGAGCAGCTGCTCGAGCGCCTGGGTGACCATCGGCCCGCGCCAGACCATCGGCGAATCGATATCGATCATGAAACCAATCGACATCGCCTGCAGACCGTGCGCTTCAAGCGGGTCCATCGACACGCCGTCGCTCGAATCCGGTTTCTCGCCGGCCAGGCCGAGCATCTGCGGTTGCGACGGCCCGTAAACGTCGGCATCGAGCAGACCGACCCGCACGCCTTCCTCAGCCAGCGCCAAGGCCAGATTGACCGCCGTCGTGCTTTTACCGACGCCGCCCTTGCCCGAAGCGACAGCGACGATGTTCTTCACTCCTGGCAGCGGCTTCAGGCCGCGCTGCACGCTATGCGCAATGATGTTCACCGACATGCCGACGCTGACGTTGCCGATACCGGGAATCGTCGCCAACGCGGCGATCACCGCGCGGCGCAACTCGTCGAGCTGACTCTTCGCCGGATAACCGAGTTCGATATCCAGCGAAACGTCGGCGCCGTCGACGCGGATGTTCTTCGCCGAACGGGTCGATAAATAATCCTTCTGTATATTGGGATCGGTCAGTGTCTGCAGAACCGCCTTGACCGCGTCAATCGTTACCGCCATATTCTTGCGCTCCTTGTCGTTTGATATCCGAGTGTTTTAGTAGAGTTTACCCGAAAACGCGGCAATGCACACAACGTTCCGACGCTGGCTGATGGGCAGTCAGCGCGTGAAGCAAAGCGCAACGCCATGTGCCGGAAAAGCGCCGGCTCAGAACAAGCAGGCGTCAGCCTGTCCCCTGCGCGCCCTGTGACGCCGGCCCGGTTTCTTCGCCGGTAAGGTACTCGCTTGATACAGCGCTGTTTTGCCACCCGATGCCGCGACGGCGCACAGGCAATATCGCGCCGACCGACTGCTATTACTGCGACGACTTAACGGTCACGTGCTTGTCCAACCGGGTGTCGATCTGGTCACGCGGCAGCACCCGCGCCGGATCACCGACTGAAAGCGCAGGCTACGCTTGGGATGGCGGGATCATCGGGTCAACTGGCGGCGCCCCGAACGCCCGGACGGGATGGATGCGGAAATGTATGCCGCCCTGCCGGAACGATTGTTGATGCGAGAAACCGAAATCGGTGGGCGCGTTCTGGTCACCACCTTGACCGATGCCAAGACGGTGAGCGGCCCGGATATGGGCGCGGTGTATGATCGTCGCTGGCAAGTTGAAGTGGACCGGCATTCGACCAAGGCCGAAATGGGAATGGACATCCTACGCACGCCATCAATCCCGATGGTCGACAAGAAAATCGCCGTCTATCTGTGGGCCTATAATCTCATCTGCGCCATGATGGTTCGCGCAGGGGCCGGTTCGGGCAGGAAGCCTCGCGCGTTCAAGTTTCAAGGGAACGGTCCAGCTCTATCCGGTCTTTGCGCAACCATTTCGCTTTGCCATGGACGCCTGCGTCCAGACGATGACGGCTCATCTGCTCGGCGGAATCAGTGCGGTTCGACTACCGGTTTGACCTAAGGAAGCACTGATTTAATCGACCAGTGGGATTTCTGCAGAAATGAAATCAATTAGTTGCGTGGTAGATCGAAGTGAGAGAGCGATTAAATCAGCGCTTCCCTAAACGTGTCGAACCGCACGCCATCAAACGACGACCCAAAAATCATCAGCTGCTGACCGTCATCTGTGCCGTTGCTCGCCAGAATATCCGGCAAGCAAGAGATATACCGGCTTAAGGTGGTGCCATGGGAGTCATGCGTATTTGACGCAACTGACAACCACAAAGCAACGATTTGTCTTACGTGAGATAGTAGAGCCTGACCACTTTTGCTGCGCTTGCGAAGAAGTGGCATGCTGCGCAACCTGGGTGGCACTTCAGGCAAGATCAATCAGGCTTCGCTTCACCCAAAGCGACAAACACCAGCTGACGCATCTCTGCGGAATAGAACCAGGCCTTGAACTTCTTCGTGTCCTTAATGCGGTCGGCGTAAAGCGTGACTTTGTCCGAAGGTACGAAGATCTTGGCCATCAATTTGCCGTCAGATTCGCCCAGACGTAGCGCGAGATAATTGGCCACCGCAGTGAATAGTGACGGATCGAAGTCCTTGGCCTCCTGCGAGGCAACAACGAAGGACAGCCCGTACTTCCGGCCTTCCTTGGCCATGGTCGAAATCAGCTTCAAGCGTGCCGCTCGGTGCGCCTCATCAAAGATGATGGCGTGTGTAATGCGCTCCTGTGTGCCACGCCGGAACATCGACTGGTGCAGATGGTGCAGCACGAAAGTCGAAAAGGCGCGCTGCAACACCTTGTTTTGCGATCTGTGGACCTGGACCAGCGAGGCGGTTGTACTGTCCAACAGACTGGGGCGTTTCGGCGCTTGCTTCGAACAACCCGTAGTCAGCCAACTCGCTCAGACGTGTCATCAGACCTTTGTCAGGTTTGGTATCGGCCTTGAGCAGCTCATAAAAAGCGCCAAACGGAGGAACTTCCCCGCGAGTCCCTGCTTCCCAGCCCCGGTCGTCATAACTTCGTTTGATCGCCTCGCGGACTCTGCCAAGCTGCACGTTGCCTAGGTCCGGGAAGATAGCGGCGAAGTTGTCGCGCAACAAGGTCACGTTGTCCATGTACGCGAAGGGTGAATTTCCCACCACCTGCAAGGCCTGCAGCAGGTACGGTTAGCTGCACGGCTCGACCATTGCGTGGTTCCACGGGAATTTCAGTGCCAATTTGCCTGCTGTTCGTGGAATACAGACAGCGCATGCTCTTGCGGCTTGCGTTGAGCGATGAATCCGCGGTCACCCAAGCCGTCCTGTCATCGCAGGCATCGGTGTTGATGGCGACCAGGACTTCCACATCGTTGTAGATCCTGGACCACGGCACCACGGAACGCAACCTGTCGCCAAGCTTCGTGGGGACGCCGAAGTTCACTCCATCTCCCGATATCTCCCGCAAGTATTGGCGGCCGCGACTGAGTGCAGGTAGATCGCTACGCACTTTCGCGATCTTGGCAAACTCTTGGTAGACGAATTGCTCTTCTTTGAAGAAGTGGCGATCCTTACTGCGAAAAGCACCGAACGCGCCGCCAAACATCGACTCACGGATGTAGCGGTCATTGCCGCCTTGGCCGTCGAAGAGTTGCTCCGTGCCATAGTAGATACAGGGAATGCCCAACGTGCAAACATTTAACGCCATCGCAGCAAGTACCCTGCGGCTGTTTCTCCTGCCGCCCGCGCAAAACCGCGCTTTGTAGCTGCTGCCTGGCACACCTTGTCGTGATCGTCGATCTGGGTGAGCACGGTGTTGCGGAACCAGCGGTGCGAGTCGACCTCGAGTTCCGCTGAGTTCCGGAACAGGTCGAAATAATCCGTCGGATTGCCGGTGCCTTTGACAAGGCATTCCAGTTTTGGCTACACATCGTCAATGCCCAAAGCGGCATCGAGTCCGGTCACGTTGCGTGTCTCGAATGCCTGCTGCCGGGTACCCGTGATCTCGCCAATGAGATAAAAACGTCGCTTGCCGATGCTCTCGGCGAACTCATGAATATTGGAGCAAAAATAGCGTGTTGCGCCCTTATCCATGTGCTTCACAGTGTCGATGCGGTATCCATCGAGATAAAGAAAGGCGATCCAATACTTGTACACCTGGCAGAGATAATCCAAAGCTTCCGACGGACTATATTCACCAGGCAGTTCATCGTTGCCTCTCAGCCGCGGTACGCCATGCTTGATATCTTTCAAAATGGGCGAATCTTTATCCAGCCCGGAAAAATCTCCTTCCACAAATTCCGGGTAATAATCACAGTTTTCGATTTTGCCTTTCGTGGTGAACGTACCGGGTTTCTGAAACTCGGCCGGCCACACTCCCCCGTCCGGAAATGCGGAATCAGGCAAACTGGCAAAGGGCAAGGTCGGATTGCCGGCGGCGTCACGGAATCCGGCAACTTCATACAGTCCGCCGTACCAACGTCCCTCGTAGTTGTCGCATACCGGATGATTTTATTCAAAAAAGTCGTTTTCCCTTATTCTTTGCGCGTAAGGTTTTAAAAGGTTTGATCGAGCCACTGGCGAGCGAGTCTGTGGCGGCGGGGGA
>CAYRXO010000129.1:0-10482 GCA_964428215.1 uncultured Candidatus Accumulibacter sp.
GGCAATCGAGCGCAGTGTAGCAAAAAACACTCATTATTATGTTAGCGCTTATGCCACCTTGGGACAGGACCCGCCTGCCGGGGCGGTGTTGCTCAGCGACGGCTACGCCGACTATGCCCGTCAGGCACAGACCTGCGGCTTGACCCGCGCGCAATGCCGGGCCCGCACGCGGCGCAAGTTCTTCGACGCCCAGGCGATCGAACGGACAGGCAGGTCGCCACGCAGCGTGCTACGCCGCACAATCATCGCGTCAGCGTTTCGTTTCACGCCTTTCCTTGCCGCGAGCGGGCCAGCGCCTTGGGGCGCAAACCGCTTTTGGGGCGCACCGCAGTGCCTGACTTGAGCGTCTGCGCTGCGTTCTTCCGCGGCTCGCCAGCTGCCTTTTTGCTGTTGCCGTCCCGGACTGGAACCGGCTGGGCGCTTTGCGCCGCCTTCGCCTTGCGGCGGTTCTGTTTCGGCGGCTTTTTGTCGGCAAAGGGATTTTCCGTGACGTTGTACTGGATGCGCAGCGGGGTACCTTGCAGTTTGAAAACTTCACGAAAGGTGTGTTCGAGATAACGGCGGTACGCTTCCGGAAGCTTGTCGAGCGCGTTGCCGTGAATGACGATCAGCGGCGGATTGCGCCCGCCTTGATGCGCATAGCGCAATTTTGGCCGGAACAGGCCGGCGCGCGGCGGCGCCTGTCTGGCGACGGCATCGCTCAGCGTGCGGGTCAGTTGCGGCGTCGGCAGATGGCTGGTCGCCGCCTTGAAAGCGGCATCGACCGAGCGGAACAAGGCTTCCAGTCCCTGTCCGCGTAATGCCGAGACATAGTGAAAACGCGCGAAATCAACGAATGACAACTGTACTTCGAGCGCCTCCTTGATTTGGCTACGCAGGTAGCGGTCGAGACCGTCCCACTTGTTGACCGCTACCACCAGCGCCCGACCCGTCTCGCGGACGAAGCCGGCAATGTGCGCATCCTGGTCGCTGATATCCTGGCGTGCGTCGAGGACAAGAATCACGACCTGCGCTTCCTCGACGGCCTGCAACGTCTTGATTACCGAGAATTTTTCGATCGCTTCGGAAACCTTGCCACGCCGCCGCAGACCGGCTGTGTCGATCAGCGTGTATTGCCGGCCAGCGCGTTCGAAATCGACATGGATGGCATCGCGGGTCGTACCGGGCTGGTCGAAAGCAATCACCCGCTCTTCACCGAGCAAAGCGTTGATCATCGTGCTCTTGCCGACATTCGGGCGGCCGACAATCGCCACCTTGATCACCTCGGATGACGATTCGTCCTCGCCCGCCTCGGGAAAAGGCTGCAATACCTGTTCGATCAGCGCCGCGACGCCTTCCCCATGCGCCGCCGAAATAGCCAACGGTTCACCGAGGCCAAGCGCATGAAAGTCGGCGCTGACGACGCCCGGCCGCAGGCCTTCGGCCTTGTTGACCGCTACCAGCACCGGCCGTCCGGCCCGGCGTAAACGCTGAGCGATCTCGTGGTCGAGCGGCGTGATGCCCGTCCGGCCATCGACCAGGAAGAGCACCGCATCGGCTTCGTCGATCGCCTGTTCGGTCTGCAAAGCCATGCGCTGCATGATCCCGTCAGTGGCCAGCGGTTCAAAACCGCCGGTATCGATCACCAGATAGGGTTTGCTGCCGAGTCGTCCCTGGCCGTAGTGCCGGTCACGCGTCAGCCCCGGCAGATCGGCAACCAGGGCGTCGCGACTGCGGGTCAGCCGGTTGAAAAGCGTCGATTTGCCGACATTCGGCCGACCGACCAGCACGATGCTCGGCTTCATGGCTCCTCGATCGCCAGGACACGGCCTCCTCTGGTCTGCATGACCAGATGATCACCCTGACGTTGCAAGGGTGCGACCACCGCGGTACCGTCCGTCGCCAGGCGGGCAGCAAACGAGCCGTCTTCGGGACGCAGAAAATGCACATAGCCTTGCAGATCGGCAACCGCCAGCCGCCTGTTGACGCTCAATGGCGCCGTGAGCTGGCGCAGGAACAGTTTGTCCTGCTTCCAGACACTCGCCCCGCTGTGCTTATCGAGCGCATGCAGCGCGCCTTTATCGTCACTGACGAAAACATGCCGGCTGTCGATCGCCAAACCCGCGGCGCTGGAGATCTCGCGCGCCCAGATCAGGCTGCCGGAACCGAGGTCGAAACAGGCGACCCGTCCCTGATAGGCGGCGACGCAGACGGTGCGCCCATCGATGACCGGCAGACTGCTGATATCAGCGACGCGGTCGAGTTCAGTGGCGCCTTTTGGCAGAGCGACCGTACCTTCCCACAACGGCGCGCCGTTGTGGATGCCGAGCGCAATCAGTTTGCCGCCGGGAAAGCCGGCAAAGACATATTTGTCGATGACCAGCGGCGACGCCGTGGTGCGCAAGGACAAGGGCGGCGTCGGCCGTTGATAAATCCATTTGCGCTGTCCTTCGAAAGCATCGTAGGCCGCCAGACGATGATCGCCGCTGCGCACGATGACCACACCCGGCGCGACGGCGGGTGGAGCGATGATTTCGCTGCTCGCTTTCGCTTTCCAGCGTAATTGCCCATCGGCGCTGGCATAGGCCAGCAGGTCGCCTTTGGCGGTGCCGACGACGACCAGGCTCGAGTCGGCGCCGACGCCGCCGGCCAGCGATTGACCGGCGTTGATTTTCCAGACCGTCTGCCCGTCGTCGATGCGCATCAGTGTCCCGTCACGCGCCGCGGCATATACCGACGACCCGACGACGGCCGGCGTGAAGCTGGCGCCATCGCTTTTGCCAACCTGACTTTGCCAGAGCACGTGTGGCGCACTGCTCGATTCGATCGGGGTCAATTCAGCGATTTTCGGCCCGCTAGTCGAGAATGGGTTCAGCGCGTCGAGCGTCGAACAGGCCGACAACAGGAGCGTCAGAACGGCGGTGGAGTAGGCCTGCCGGATCACTGCCCTTCTCCCAGCGAGTCGAGTTTGAGTTGCAGCAACTCGCGATAAGCCGCGTTAGCTTGTGCCGCTTGCAAGGAGTCTTTTTCGCCGAGCGACTTCTCCGCTTCGACCAGTTTATCGAGTGCCGACTGATAGGCAGCCCGGGCGTCGGACTTTTTCCCCTGTGCGGCTAAAACGTCGCCGCGTCCATCAGCGAAACGGACAGCGAAAGCAGCACTGCCCGGCGTCGCCAGCTGTTGCAGGGCTTCGTCGTAGGCTTTTTCATCGATCAGCAAGGTCGCCAGCCGCAAGCGCGCCAGATCGCGGATTTCGTCGCGACCATGTTCGGCAACCCAGGTCAGTTGCAGCTTGGCCGTCTTGGCATCGCCAGCATCATGGAAAACTTTCGCCGCGCTCAGCGCCGCCAACGGTGCCAGTCCCGTGCCGGGAAACTTTTCGATCATTTCACCGCTGGCCGCTTTGACCCGCTGCATGTCTTTGTCCTGAATGGCCTTTTGTAATACGCCATAGATTGCCGACGCCTGCGCCGCCTGGTTGCGCTGGTACCAGTTCCAGCCTTGCCAAGCCAGTACCGCTAGCGAGGCAGCGGTCAGCAGCCCGAGGAACAGATTGCCGTATTGTTTCCACCAGGCTTTCAGCTCGGCAATCTGTTCCTGTTCTTCGAGGTCGTAGGTGGCCATTATTCGTCGTCCTGTTTGAAAAGATAGTCGGTAATTGCCTCGGCCAGCCGGTCGACGGCCACCCGGCGCTGACTGCTCTGGCGATCGCCGGCGTCATTTGCCGCCGCGGGTTCACTGCGCAAGGGTTTGAGAGAAGCTTCGCCGAGCGCGGCTTCATCGTCGCCGATAATCACCGCCAGCGGCGCGCCGCTGGCGTCGGCCTTTTTCATCTGTGTTTTGAAGTTGCCACCCCCGCAGTGAAACAGCACATCGATGCCATTGTCGCGCAGATTTTCGGCAACGCGTACCGCCAATCGGCTGGCAGCCTCGCCCTGGTGCACCAAATAGACATCGACCGGCAATGCCTGCACTTCGCCGACAGCGTCTCGCAACAAGGCCACCAGACGTTCGACACCCATGGCGAAACCACAAGCGGCCAGCGGTTTGCCACCCAACTGCTGCAGCAGGCCATCGTAGCGTCCGCCGGCACAGACGGTGCCCTGCGCCCCCAGGCGGTCGCTGACCCATTCGAAAACGGTCAGATTGTAATAGTCGAGACCGCGCACCAGGCGTGGATCGAGGATGAAAGGCACACCGCTATCGCACAGCACCTGCTGGACGCCGGCAAAGTGGGTCAGCGACTCCTCGCCTAGATGATCAATGAGACGCGGCGCCGCGTCGATCAGCGCTTGCAGCGCCGGATTTTTCGAGTCCAGGATGCGCAAGGGATTGCTGTACAAGCGGCGCTCGGCGTCTTCATCGAGTTGCTGGCGATGCTGTTCGAAGTAAGCAATCAGTTCTGCACGGTGTCGTGCCCGCTCGGCCGGTTGCCCGAGGGTATTCAGATGCAAGGTGATGCCTTCGAGCCCGAGATCGTTCCATAGGCGAGCGCCCATCAGGATCTGTTCGGCATCGACATCCGGACCGCTCAGACCGAAGGCCTCGACACCAACCTGATGAAATTGGCGATAGCGCCCCTTCTGCGGCCGCTCGTGCCGGAACATCGGTCCGAAGTAATACAGTCGCTGGGCGTTCTGCGCCGCCAGATTGTGTTGGATCAGCGCGCGCGCGCAGCCAGCCGTGCCTTCGGGTCGCAGCGTTAGTGCTTCTCCGTTCAGGCTGTCGATGAAGGAATACATTTCCTTTTCGACGATGTCGGTGGCTTCGCCGATGGCGCGTTTGAACAGCGGTGTCGGCTCGACGATCGGCAGTCGCAAGGGCCGATAGCCGTAGCTTTTCAGCCAGCGGCGGATCGTTTCCTCGAAAAGATCCCAAAATTCGGCCTCGTCGGGGAGGATGTCGTTCATCCCGCGCACCGACTGGATTTTCGGCAAACTCATGATGCGGCAAACTTTCTGCGATAGGTGCGCGCCACGTAGGCGTCGACGATGGCGATGAATTCTGCGGCGATGCCTTCGCCGCGCAGGGTGACGGTCTTGGCACCGTCGATGAACACCGGTGCCGCCGGCGCTTCACCGGTGCCCGGCAGGCTGATGCCGATGTTGGCATGCTTGCTTTCGCCGGGACCGTTGACCACGCAGCCCATCACCGCCAGGGTCAGATTTTCGACGCCGTCGTATTCCTCCCGCCAGCGCGGCATCTGCGTACGCACGTGTTTTTCGATACTCTGTGCCAATTCCTGAAAGAAGGTGCTGGTCGTCCGACCACAACCGGGACAGGCGATGACCATCGGCATGAAAGCGCGCAAGCCCATTGTTTGCAGCATCTGCTGCGCGACGAGCACTTCCTGCGTGCGCGAGCCGTCCGGCTCGGGAGTCAGCGAAACGCGGATGGTATCGCCGATTCCCTCCTGCAACAGCACGGCCATCGCCGCCGTCGACGCGACGATGCCCTTCGACCCCATGCCGGCTTCGGTCAACCCGAGATGTAAAGGATAGTCGCAACGCTGTGACAGCTCACGATAAATGGCGATCAGATCCTGAACGGCGGACACTTTGCACGACAGGATGATCCGGTCGCCCGGCAGACCGCATTCCTCGGCACGCAGCGCCGATTCGATGGCCGAAGTGACCATCGCTTCGCGCATCACGCGCACGGCATCCCACGGTTCGGCGCGGCGCGCGTTCTCGTCCATGATTCGCGCCAGCAGGTCCTGGTCGAGGCTGCCCCAATTGACACCGATGCGCACCGGTTTTTCATGGCGACAGGCGATGTCGATCAGCTGGGCGAATTGTTCGTCGCGCTTCCTGCCGTAACCGACGTTGCCCGGATTGATGCGGTATTTGGCGAGCGCCGCGGCGCATGCGGGATGCTCTTGCAGCAGCCGATGGCCGTTGTAATGGAAATCGCCGATCAACGGCACATCCACCTGCATGCGCTGCAGCTGATCGATGATCGCCGGTACGGCCGCCGCCGCTTCCGGCGTATTGACCGTGATGCGCACCAGTTCGGAACCGGCCCGCGCCAGATCGGCGCACTGAATCGCCGTGCGGATGACGTCCGCCGTATCGGTATTGGTCATCGACTGGACGCGCACCGGTGCATCGCCGCCGATGTGCAGATCAGCGATGCGGACTGACCGGGTTGGCCGGCGTCGCATTCCTTCAGGCATGCCCGACCTCCCGCTCCGGGGTCGGGTTCAGCCAGCCGCTCATTGCACGCTCAGGCGTGCCACGCCTTTGCTGATCGGTGTCAATTCGACCGGACGCCCCTGATACTCCAGTTTCACTTCGGTTGCATTGCCGACGACCAGGGCGAAAGGCGGCTGACCATTGATTTCGCGCTGGCCACCGCCGGCGCACAACTCGTTGAGCAGCAGCTTGCCGCTGGCATCGCGCACCTCGACCCAGGCATCCTTGGCGAAGGTGAATTTGAGGCCAGCAACAGCCGGAGCAGGTGTGGGCAGCGCCACGGGTTCGGCTGGAGCAGGCGTCGCTGCGGGAGTCGAATCGGCCAGCACGACGGCATTTGGCGCAGTCACAGCGGTGACGGCCTCATTGACCGTCGCTGATAGAGGCTTGGTGGCGCTGCTGGCCGGCGTTGGTAGCGTTTCATTCGCCGTTACCGCCGGTGGTGGCAGGCTGACATGGCGATTCCCGCCTAAAGCACCCAGTCTGGATTGCCAGAAATCGGCCGGGACAAAGAAATAGGCCAGCCCGGCCAGCGCCAGCATCAGCAAGCCACCCCAGACAGCCAGCCAGTCGCGCCGTTGCGCCCGCCGGCTGTGATGCGGCAAGGTGGCACTGGTCCCGGCAGAAACATCGAGTTGCAACGTTCTTTCCAGATGCGCGGCATCGAGCGCGCGCATCAGGGGTTCGAAATCGAGATTGAGCAGCCGGGCATAATTACGCACGAAACCACGAATCATCGTGTTGCCCGGCAAGGCATCCCAGTTTTCCGCCTCGAGGGCATCGACTTGTTTCGGACCGAGTTTCAGCGCCTGCGCGGCGTCGGCAACGCTCATGTTGCGCGCCTCGCGCGCCATGCGCAATCGCGAACCGACGGCCGTCGGGGATATCTCGCCAACACCCGTGGGAACGGCAGACAACACGCTGACCGGAACAACCGGTGCCACTACAGGTGACAAGGAGGGTTTACTCATTCGAAATTGCCTTTCAGCAGTTCCTGAGATTCGGGCGACAGAGGAAATTTGCGACGCAATTGCGTCCCGTAACGCGCTTCAGCCAAACGGTTGCCCAATTTGCGATGCACGCGCACCAGCAGCCACAACACTTCGGCGTTGGGATCGTTGTTGGCAAATTCCTGCAAGGCCTGCGCCGCATTGTCGAACTCACCGCGCCGGTAGTGGATGATCGCCATTTGCAGTTTGGCGTTCGCATCGTCCGGCATGAGGTTCAAACTGTTTTGCAACAGACCTTCGGCCGTGACCAGGTCACCGAGCTTCAGGTGGCAGGCACCGGCATTGGCGTACGCTTTACCGGGTGTTTCATACAAGGGATTGCGGATAGCCCGCTGAAAATAGTCGAGACCCTCCTTCTCGCGTCCTACCTGGCACAAATACCAGCCGTAGTTGTTGTTCAATTCGGGATCATTGTTGTCGAGACGCAAGGCGCTCTGGAAATCCCGCTCGGCCAGGGCGTTTTCGCGCAGGTAGTGCATCACCAGACCGCGCATGCCGTAAGCTTTGGCGTAATCGGGATCGATGGTGATGGCGTAAGTCAGTTCTTCGAGCGCCACCGGCATATTGCCGTCCTGGACGTACAGGGAGCCGAGTTCGGTATGCAACTTGGCGCGCGTGCGTGGGTCCCGCGGCGCGGTTGGCGTACGCGAATCGACCACTTCCTCGGCCGATTTGGTCACCGGCGGCGTAGACGACAGCCAGCCCGACTTGCAGGCCGCAAGAGAGATTGCGGCCAGGACGACCACCAAAATATTTCTCATCCGCTGCATCCTTGCCGTTCGCGTGTCAGCGGCCAGACCGACCGGCGGCTTCTTGCCGTTTTGTCCTGCACTTGCCCGGCCAATTGACCACATGCGGCGGCAATGTCGTCGCCACGGGTTTTGCGGGTGGTGGTCACCACACCGCCGGCGAGCAGGATTTCGGCAAAATTTCGGATACGCAACGACGTCGGTCGCCGGTAAGACGAGCCTGGAAAGGGGTTGAAAGGGATCAGATTGAATTTGCATGCCACGTCACGCGTCAGCGACAACAGTTCGCGCGCCTGCTCCGGCGCATCGTTGACGCCGTCGATCAACACGTACTCGAAAGTGACAAAATCGCGCGGCGCCTTGTCCAGATAACGCCGACACGCCGCCAGCAGTTGATGCAGCGGATATTTACGATTGATCGGTACCAGCTGGTCACGCAGATGATCGTTGGGCGCGTGCAGGGAAACGGCCAAGGCTACGGGACACTCGTCGCGCAGACGATCGATGGCCGGCACGAGTCCGGCGGTGGATACGGTCACCCGCCGACGCGACAGCCCATAGGCGTTGTCATCGAGCAGCAGACGCAAGGCGCTGATCGTGTTGTCGAGATTGGCCAGCGGCTCTCCCATGCCCATCAGCACCACGTTGCTGACCAGGCGCTCGCCGGGCTGGCGCGCTACCGCGTAATCGCCCAGCGCATGACGTGCCTGCCACAATTGGCCGACGATCTCGGCGACCGTCAGATTGCGGTTGAAACCTTGCTTGCCGGTCGAACAGAAGGCGCAATCGAGCGCACAACCGGCCTGCGTCGAAATGCACAGCGTTCCCCGATCGTATTCGGGAATGAAGACGGCCTCGACGGCATTGCCATTGCCGACGTCGAAGAGAAACTTGTGTGTCCCGTCGCCGGCCAGCCGGTCGGCGACGAGCGCGGGCGGCGCGATCGCCGCCAGGGTTGGCAATTTGTCGCGCAGACTGCGCGCCAGATCGGTCATGCGCCCGAAATCATCGGCACCGGCCTGATGCAGCCAGCGCAGCACTTGCCGGGCACGGAACGGCTTTTCGCCATGATCGTCGAAAAAAGCCGTCAAGGCGGCGGCGTCGAAATCGAGCAGATTGACCATCTAGCGCGCGATTGCTCAGCGGCCGGCGTAGACCGACATCGCCGGGAAGAAGAAAGCGATTTCAGTACGTGCGGTGTCTTCGCCATCCGAACCATGGACGGCGTTGGCGTCGATCGATTCGGCAAAATCGGCGCGAATCGTTCCCGGTTCGGCTTTTTTCGGATCGGTCGCCCCCATCAGCTCGCGGTTTTTGGCGATGGCGCCTTCACCCTCGAGCACCTGAATCATCACCGGACCGGAAATCATGAAATCGACCAGATCCTTGAAGAAAGGACGTTCTTTGTGCACCGCATAAAAAGCACCCGCTTCCTGCGGCGACAGCCACGCCATCTTGGCGGCAACGACTTTCAGGCCGCTCGCCTCGAAACGGGAATAAATTTTTCCAATGACGTTTTTGGCAACGGCATCCGGTTTGATGATCGACAGTGTACGTTCGATGGCCATTCGTGTTCTCCAAAAAGAGACGGGTAAAAAAACAGCGCGAAATCATGTTTCTAGAAAATTTTTCACGATTATACCAACACTTGGCGCCGCCGTCCCGGCTCCGTAAACGCCGACGCGCGCCCGGGTTCCCGTGCGCGCGTCTGTTTTGGAAAAGAGAATTACATCATGCCTAGTGTTTTCGGCAGCCAGGTCGACAAGATCGGCACATAGGTCACGACGACGAGGAAGACGAGCATCGACAGCAACCACGGCCAGACAGCGACGGTCAATTCGGTGATCCCCATTTTGGTGATCCCCGAGGCGACGTAGAGGTTCAAGCCGACCGGCGGATGGCACATGCCGACTTCCATATTCACCACCATCAGAATGCCGAAATGCACCGGATCGATACCCAGCTTGATGGCCACCGGAAAGAGAATCGGTGCGAAGATCAGTACGATTGATGACGGCTCCATGAAGTTGCCGGCCAGCAGCAGGATGACGTTCACCGCCAGCAGGAAGGCGATCATCCCGAGGCCATGACCGAGCATCCAGTCGGCCAGCGCCTGCGGGATGTTTTCGTTGGTCATGATGAACGAGAAGAGCACGGCGTTGGTGATGATGTACAGCAGCATCGCCGACATGTTCGCCGAGTTGAGCAGAACGCGCGGCACATCTTTCATCGTCAGGTCTTTATAGACGAAAACCGCGACGAAGAAGGCATAGACGGCACTCATCGCCGCTGCCTCGGTCGGTGTAAACATGCCGCTATAGATACCGCCCATGACCACGACGATCAGAAACAGGCCCCAGACCGATTCACGAAATGCCTTCACCCGCTCGCCGAAAGTCGCTTTCTGCATGCGCGGATAGTCGAACTTGTGTGCCCGATACCAGGTGACGCCACCCAGCACCAGCGCCAGAGCGATTCCCGGAATGACGCCGGCCATGAACAGCGCACCGACCGAGGTATTGGTCGCCACGGAGTACATGACCATGACGA
>CAYRXO010000130.1:0-10182 GCA_964428215.1 uncultured Candidatus Accumulibacter sp.
TCTACACAAGCGTTCACACTCTTTCCCTACACGACGCTCTTCCGATCTCCGTTCCCTCGGCGTGCACCAGCAGGCGTGCACTGAGCGTACGGCGCCCGCCCGCCGTCAGCAGCGTCAGTTCGATATGGGAATCATCGGTCCGCATGTCGCCGAGGCGGCAGTGGTCGAGCAGCGCGTCGGCAGCGATGTGCACGTCGAGCGCGGCGGCGAGATCGCGGTAGCGCATGACGTAGCCGAGGGCGGGCAGCGCGTAGTCGGCGGCATCGATCAGCGTCTGGCCAAAGCCGCCGCGCTGCGAGACATGGATCGTTTCGATCGGCGTCGCGGCGTCACTGTTCCAGGCCTGCAGACCGGCGAGCAGTTGCCGCGATCCGTGCGCCAGCGCCAGCGCGCGTGGGTCGCCGGCCCAGGCGCCGCGCGCTTTGGCGTCGATCAGGCAGACGCTGTACGGCCCGCCGGCCAGCGCCAGCGCCAAGGTCATGCCGACCGGGCCGGCACCGACGATCGCCACGTCCACCGCTGTCGGCAAGGAATGGGATTCAGTCATGACGCATCGTCTCCTCGATGGCGGCAATCGATTTCGGCGCGTGGGTGTACGCCTCGCCGCTGTCGGCAGTGATCAGCACATCGTCCTCGATGCGCACGCCGATGCCGTGCAGATGAACGGGCGTGGCGTCGCTCGCCTGGAAGTAGAGTCCCGGTTCGACGGTCAGCACCATGCCGGGCGCCAGGACGGTCCAGTCCTCGTCGCCGCTGCCGAAGCGGTAATCGCCGGCATCATGGACGTCGAGACCCAGCCAGTGGCCGGTGCGATGCATGTACCAGGGTTTGTAACTTTCCTGAGCGATCAAATCGTCGACGTTGCCGGTCAAAACGCGCAGATCGACGAGCCCCTGCGTCAGCACGCGCAACGCCGCCTGGTGATAGGCGATGAACGGCGCGCCGGGACGCAAGGCGGCGATCGCTGCCGATTGCGCGGCGAGGACGATTTCGTATACCTCGCGCTGCACGCCGGAAAAACGGCCGCCGACCGGAAAACTGCGCGTCACGTCGGCGGCGTAGCCGGCCAGTTCGCAGCCGGCGTCGATGAGCAGCAGACTGCCGTCGACCAGCGGACGGTCGTTGTCGACATAGTGCAGGACACAGGCGTTGGCGCCACCGGCGACGATCGGCGTGTACGCATGGCCGCTGGCGCCAAGCCGGCGGAATTCGTGACTGAGTTCGGCTTCGAGCTGATATTCGCTGACTCCGGGACGGCATTGGCGCATCGCCCGCCGGTGTCCGCTGTCGGTGATCGCCGCGGCGCGCCGCATCAGTTCGATTTCATGTGCGTCCTTGATCAGCCGCATCTCGTCGAGCAAGGCGTGCAGATCGTGGATCTCGCGCGGCGCGCGCGTCCCATTGCGGCTTTGTGCGCGCACGGCGTTCAGGGCGGCGGCGGCCCGCCGATCCCAATGCGCGTCGTGACCCAGCGTATGCCAGAGCCGGTGACGGTTGGCGAGCAACTCCGGCAAACGCTTGTCCAGCGTCGCCAATGGGCAGGCTTCGGCAAAGCCGAAAATCTCGGCCGCAGCGGCCGGTCCGTAGCGAAAGCCGTCCCACACCTCGCGTTCCGGGTCCTTCTCGCGACAGAACAGCAGGTCCTGCGGCGCGGCGCCACCGACGAGGACGATCACCGCTTCGGGTTCCGGAAAAGCGCTCAGGTACCAGAAATAGCTGTCGAAGCGGTAGGGGTAGTGCGCGTCGCGGTTGCGCAGGCGCTCCGGTGCGGTGGGAATGATCGCTACGCCGTCGCCGAGACGGTCGAGCAGCTGCCGGCGGCGCCTGATTTGCGGGTCGAAAGTCATTGGGGATCGGTAAGCCAGGAATTGAGTTCGTGCAGGCGCTCGACGGTGCCGATGTCCAGCCAGCGTCCCCGGTGGTACTCGCCGCTGACGCGGCCGGCGGGAATACCGGCATCGAGCAGCGGGCGCAGCTTGCAGACCGCGCCGTTGGCAAGGCCGGCAAAAAATTGCGGGCTGAAGACGCCGATGCCGGCGTAAGTCAGCGCGCCCGTGCGGGCCGCGTCGGCAGGTTCGACCAGCGACAGGCAACCGTGCGCGAGACGAAAATCGCCGCTCGGGTGATGCGCGGGGTTGTCGACCATTACCAGGTGCGCGCCGCCGTCGGGCAGCGGCACGCCATGCGCACGCGTGAAATCCCAGTCACACCAGATATCGCCATTGACCGCCAGAAAGGGTTGCGTACCGAGCAGCGGCAAGGCAGCAGAGATGCCGCCGGCGGTTTCCAGCGCGCCGGCCGGCTCGGGCGAATAGACGATGTGCAGGCCGAAGTGGCCGCCGTCGCCGAGCGCCGCCTCGATCTGCTCGCCGAGATGCGCATGATTGATCACCACCTCGCACCAGCCGGCGGCCGCCAGCCGCTCAAGATGCCAGACGATCAATGGCTTGCCGCCAGCGAGCAGCAGCGGCTTCGGGGTCCGGTCGGTCAGCGGCCGCAGGCGCTCGCCGCGGCCGGCGGCGAGAATCATCGCTTTCATCAGAAGCTGTACCCGACAGCCGACGGACGTTCTTCGAGCCGGTCGAGCAGTTGCGCCAGCGGCCGCAGTTCGCGATAGCGGCGCGCCGTGCGCCGCAGATAGCTCATCACACGCGGCATGTCGTTCAAGTAATCCGACTTGCCGTCGCGGTAGCACAGGCGCGCGAAGATGCCGAGCACCTTGATCTGCCGCTGCGCGCCCATCCATTCGTAATCGCGATAGAAGGTGTGAAAATCGCTGTCGACAGGCAGAGCCGCCTGGCGGGCAGCTTCCCAGTAACGGATGACGAAATCGAGTTCCTGTTCTTCCGGCCAGTCGATGTACGCGTCGCGATACAAGGACACCAGATCGTAGGTCAGCGGACCGTAGACCGCATCCTGGAAGTCGAGGATGCCGGGATTGTCCGGAAAGCCTTCCCCGACGACCATCAGATTGCGCGAATGGTAATCGCGATGGACGTACACCGTCGGCTGCGCCAGATTGTTGGCCAGCAGGAGGTCGAAAACGGCCTGCAGTTGCGCCTGCTGCCGATCGTCGAGCGTCACGCCGAGATGGCGTTGAACATACCACTCAGGAAAGAGCGCCAGTTCGCGGCCGAGCAGCACCGCATCGTAAGCCGGCAGCACCGCGGGACGGCTGGCCAGTTGCATGGCCAGCAAAGCGCGGTTGGCATCCTGGTACAAGGCCGCGGCGCGCCGCCGGTCGGCCAGCGCCTGCAGATACGTCGTTCCCCCGAGATCGTCGAGCAGCAAAAAACCGAGCGCCAAATCCTGATCGAGAATGCGCGGCACATGCAACCCGGCGGCAGCGAATAATGCCGCCACTTGCAGAAACGGTCGACAATCTTCCTTGTCGGGCGGCGCATCCATGACGATGCAACTCGTCTGGTCGGGCAGGGAGACGCGAAAATAACGCCGGAAACTGGCGTCGGCAGACGCCGGCGTGATGCTGAGCGGCTGGCCAGGAAACTTGTCGGCGAAAAAGCGCGCCACCCACGCGTGCAACGAGTCGCTACGCGACATGCCGAGCCTCCCTGACCGTTGTTGCTGCATCTTCGTTTGCCCGAACGCGCGCGTGAAGCGGTCGGCGTTCCATCCTGGTGTGACTGGCTGACATGGTGTTGATTAAACTTCCTGCAGAATGAAAGTCCTGCCCATTTCCGCGCGCCTCCGAGCACTTTTCCGCCAGGAGCGAAAGAAGGTGAGCGAGCCGCACAGCGACTTTCACATGAACGATTTAGAAATGGAATAAAATGCCCCGATTCTACCACCCGGCCTGCCGCACCACGCACGGCCGAACGCCCCACCCGCCACTTCCGAACCGGCTTTTCCTGGTATGACGTTATATTTTCGACGCAAGCCCCTGGCTCTGATCGTCTGCTGCACTTTCTCCGGCACCCTGAGCGCCGGGCTGGCCGGTGCGGTACAGGCGGGCGAAATCCTGCGCGTGGACCCCCGGCTGCTCGGCATACCGGCCGAACCGGTGACCGCCACCTCTGCCGCCGTCCGCCGTCCGTCGTCCCGGTCGGCAGCCGTTCCGGCGGCGACTGTCTCCAGCCAACCGGCAAGCACGCCAGCGGCGGTGCCGGCCGCCACCTCACCGGCCAGCGAAGCGGCAACGCTGTCACCCGCCCCTGCTGGAGCGGCCGTGACGGAAGCGGTATCGGCGCCGGCACCCGCCGCGGCTCGCCAGGAAACTATTCCATCGGTACCCGTTGCCCAGGAGCCGGCCGCCGTTACGCCGGACAAAGCGGCCGAGCAAAGGAAGCGTACCGCGCGGACGAAAACGAATTCCGCCGACATAGATCCTGCATCGACGGGCGTCGCCGCAACGCCGCGTCAACCGGTCGCGCCGCTGGCCTTGCGCCCGACGACTACCCTCGACACCTTGCCTGAAATCGACAGCCGGGCCGACAAACCGCCGGTCTTTGTCAGCGCCGAACGCATTTCCGGCGTCGTCGACCAGGAAGTCATCGCCGAAGGGAACGCCGAGTTGCGCCAGTCGGGCGTGCAGCTTTCCGGCGACCGGCTGGTTTACCGGGCCAACGAGGACGAGGTCGAGGGTCGCGGCCAGTTGCGTCTGCAGCAAGGTGACGACGTGGTTGTTGGCAAAGAGATGCGCTTGAAGCTGACCCAGCAGGTCGGTTACGTCGCTCCGGCGTCGTATTCGGTGAAACGGCAGACCAGATCTGCCGCCGAACCGGGGGGCGAGGGCGAAACGCTGGAGACGGGCGTTAGCACCGGTTTTGCCGCCCCACGCCAGATCGAGGTGAATCCCGGATCGGACAAACGTCTGAAAAAACCGGCCAGCGAATACGTCGAAGCGCGTGGTGACGCCGAGCGGGTCGATTTTCAAGGCGAAAATCAGATCCACCTGCAATCGGCAACCTATACCACCTGCAAGCCGGGCAACGATGACTGGTATCTGCGTATCGACGATCTGCACCTCGATTACGACAGCAACGTCGGTACCGGCAAGGACACCACGGTCCAATTTCTCGGTGTACCGATCCTCTATTCGCCGTGGCTGTCCTTCCCGCTGAACAACGAACGCAAGTCGGGTTTGCTGGCGCCGACTTACGGCTCGAGCAGCATCAACGGTTTCGAGTTCACCCTGCCCTATTACCTGAACATTGCGCCGAACATGGACGCGACGATCTCACCGCGCATTCTCGGCAAACGCGGCCTGCAACTGGGCACCGACTTCCGTTATCTCGGCGAACTGTACGATGGCTTATACACCGGCAAAGCACGCGTCGAATATCTGCCCAACGACCGTGAACGCCATCTCGACCGCTGGGGCGTGTCGCTGACGCATTCGCAGACGCTGCCGCAAGGTTTCAGTGCGGCGCTCACTTACAACCGCGTCTCGGACAACGATTACTACACCGATCTGTCGAGTCAGATTTCGACGACCGCCAAAGCGCAACTGCTGCAACAAGGGGTGCTCAATTACACCGGCGGCGGCTGGTGGAATGCGCGCGTCAATTTCCAGTCGTTCCAGACCTTGCAGCCCGACCTGCAGAACCCGATCGTCAAACCGTACCGGCTGTTGCCGCAAATCACCGTCAACGCCCGCCAACCGGACATCTACGCCACCGACAGTGCGCTGTTCGGGCAATACAGCCATTTCGTCGCACCGGACAATGCGCGGGTCGAAGGACAACGGCTGGTCCTGCAACCGCAGATTTCGTTGCCCTATGTCACCCCGGGCTGGTACGTGCTGCCGCGTGTCGGCGTCAATCTCACCCGCTATGCCCTGTCGTATCCCGCAAACGTTGCGGGTGGCGAAACGTCGATCAGCCGAAACGTGCCGATTTTCAGCGTCGATAGCGGGATGGTCTTCGAACGCGACACGCGACTGTTCGATCGCGACTATACGCAGACACTCGAGCCGCGGCTTTACTACCTGAACATTCCGTACCGCAATCAGAACCAGATTCCGGTTTTCGATACCGCGGTGGCCGACTTCAACTTCGCGCAAATTTTCGCTGACAACAATTTTGCCGGTTGGGACCGGATCAGCAACGCCAATCAGCTGACCGCCGCTGTCACCTCGCGGCTGGTCGATCCGACGAACGGTCGCGAGATCATGCGCGGCATGCTCGGGCAACGGCTGTACTTTGCCGACGATCAGGTCACCCTGCCGGGAATCAACAATCGTCAGGGCAACAAATCGGACTTTCTCGCCGCCTTCACCGGGCAACTGCTGCCCAAGCTCTATGCCGACATGGCACTGCAATACAACCCCAACGATCAGCGCTTCCAGCGTTATGCGGTCGGCACACGCTATTTGCCGGCGCCCGGCAAGGTGTTCAACGCCAGTTACAACTACAATGCCGATACGGCGATACCGATCAAACAGATCGACTTCTCCGGACAATGGCCGCTCAACGCGCAGTGGCAGCTCGTTGGCCGCTACAACTATTCGTTCCTGCAGCATCAACCGATCGAGATCATCGCCGGTGCCGAATACAATGCCGGCTGCTGGGCCTTGCGTCTGGTCGGACACCGAGTGCAGACCAGCGAAGCCAACGCCAGCACGCAGTTCTTCGTGCAGCTCGAATTCAACGATTTTTCACGTATCGGCGCCAATCCGCTCAATCTTCTCCAACGCCGCATTCCGGGCTACAGCCTGTCCAACCCGACGGTGGCCGAAACCCTTTCCATGGACAAATAGGTTCGCCCATGCTCCGTTTCCTGCGTCAGTTATTCCTGCTGCTGGTCTGCAGCATCGCGACCGTCGCTCAATCCGCACCGGCGGCGCGACAACCGCTGCCGGTCGATCGCATCGTCGCCGTGGTCAACGATGAAGTGATCACCACGAACGAGTTGCAACTGCGGCTCAAGGGAGCGCTGGCCCAGTTGCAGCGGCAGGGCACCGCCTTGCCGCCGCGCGAAGTGCTCGAACAGCAGATGCTCGAACGGATGGTCATGGACAAGGTGCAACTGCAGTTCGCCCGTGACGCCGGCATGCGTGTCGACGACGCGCAACTCGAAGAAGCACTGCAACGCATCGCCGTCGGCAACAAGCTGACGCCGGCGCAACTGCGCAGCACGCTGGAGAAGGACGGCATCGCTTACGCCAGCTTCCGCGAGGAAATCCGCGCCGAAATGGCCATTGCCCGCGTCCGCGAACGCGAGGTCGACAACAAGCTGTTCATTTCAGAAGGCGAAATCGACAACTACCTGAGCGGTGCGGACGGCAGTGGCGCGGGCGAGGAATACCAGCTGGCGCACATCCTGCTGCGCGCACCCGAATCGGCGAGTCCCGAACAGATACAGAAACTACAGGCCAAGGCCGAACAGGTTCTGGCCCGTTCGAACAAGGGCGAAGATTTCGCGCAACTCGCCGCCGCCTATTCCGATGCTCCGGACGCTCTGAAAGGTGGTGATCTCGGCTGGCGGTCGCTCGATCGCTTGCCGCGCATGTTCGCCGACACGGCCGGACGGCTGCGCGTCGGCGAAGTATCGGAGGTATTGCGCAGTTCGAACGGCTTTCATCTGATCAAACTGGTTGGCAAACGTGGCAGTGGCGCTCTGCCGGCGATGCAGCAGACGCATGCGCGGCACATCCTGATCAAGGTCAACGAAGTCGTCTCCGAGCCGGAGGCCCGGCACAAGATCGAAGGACTGATCGAGCGCCTCCGCAATGGCGAAAACTTCGTCGCCTTGGCGCGCAGTTTCTCGCAGGACGGTTCGGCGCTCAAAGGCGGCGATCTTGGCTGGATCTATCCTGGCGATACGGTGCCTGAATTTGAACGAGCGATGAACGCGCTGGCCCCCGGACAGATCAGCCCGCCGGTGCAGACGCCGTTCGGTTTTCATCTCATCGAAGTGCTCGAACGGCGGGTGCAGGACGTCTCCAACGATCGCCAGCGTGCCGTCGCCCGGCAAGTGCTGCGCGAGCGCAAGCGTGACGAGGCCTATCAGGACTGGCTGCGGCAAGCCCGCGACCGCGCTTACGTCGAAATCCGTCTGGACGAGCGTTGACCGCGCACGCCTTACCGCGTATCGCCGTTACCAGCGGCGAACCGGCAGGCGTCGGACCGGAAATCTGCCTGCGCCTGGCCGAAAACGAGTCGATCATCCGCCGCGTGCAGCCGGTTCTGCTCGCCGACCGTACTTTGCTGGCCGAACGCGCCGCCGCGCTGCGCTGGCCGGTCGAACTGCGCGATTGGCAACCGGGTCGGGAGCCGGAAGCGGGAACGCTCGACGTGCTGCATCTGCCGTTGGCGGCGCCGTCGCTCGCCGGCAAACTCGATCCGGCCAATGCGGCTTACGTGCTCGCCCTGCTCGACCGGGCGCTGGCCGGTTGCCGGAGTGGCGAATTTGCCGCCATGATCACCGCGCCGGTGCACAAAGGCGTCATCAACGACGCCGGCATCCGCTTTTCCGGCCACACCGAATATCTCGCTGAACGAACCGCCACTGCGCGCGTGGTGATGATGCTCGCCGGCGGCGGACTGCGCGTCGCGCTGGTCACCACGCACCTGCCGCTGAAAGACGTTCCGGCAGCGATCACCGAGACGGCGCTTGCTGAAACCTTGCGCGTCCTGCACGCCGAAATGCAGCGCAAGTACGCCATCCCGCAGCCGCGCATCCTGGTCGCCGGGCTCAACCCGCACGCCGGCGAAGGCGGCTACCTGGGGCGCGAAGAAATCGACGTCATCTGCCCGGTGCTCGACCGACTGCGCGGCGAAGGCCTGCAGCTGATCGGTCCGTTGCCGGCCGACACGATGTTCTCGGCGCCGGTGCTGGCGCGCGGCGATTGTGTCCTGGCGATGTACCACGACCAGGGGCTGACGGCGCTGAAATACGCCAGCTTCGGGCAGGGCATCAACGTCACGCTCGGCCTGCCGATCATCCGCACCTCGGTCGATCACGGTACGGCACTGGAACTCGCCGGCAGCGGTCAGGCCGACCCGGGCAGCCTGTTCGTCGCTGTCGAGCAGGCGTTGCTGATGGCCGAACGCAGCGCCCGTTTGCCGAGCCGGTAGAACGGATGCGCGCATGAGTGCACATCCGGCGCGCAAGCGTTTCGGCCAGCATTTCCTGATTGACCCGTCGATCATCGAACGCATCGTTGCCAGTCCCAATTTTCGTGCGGATGAGCGGGTGGTCGAAATCGGTCCCGGCCTCGGCGCGCTGACTGGGCCGCTGCTGCGCCGGCTCGAGCGGCTGCAGGTGATCGAAATCGACCGTGACATCGTCGACCGGCTGCGCCGGCAATACCCGCCGGAACGATTGATCATCCATGCCGGCGACGCCCTGAATGTCGATTTTGCCGCGCTGGCCAACGCAGGCCCGCTGCGCCTGATCGGCAATCTGCCCTACAACGTGTCGACGCCATTGCTCTTTCATCTGGCGCGTTTTGCCGACGTGATCAACGACATGCACTTCATGTTGCAGAAAGAAGTCGTCGACCGGCTGGTCGCCGCACCGGCCAGCCACGCCTACGGCCGTTTGTCGGTGATGCTGCAATACCGCTTTGCCATCGACTGGCTGTTTGACGTGCCGCCGCAAGCCTTCAGACCGCCGCCGAAAGTGCAATCGGCGGTCGTTCGCCTCTTGCCGCGACCGGCAGCGGCACTGCGCGTGCGCGACGAACGCCACTTTGCAACGCTGGTCGCCGCCGCCTTCTCCCAACGCCGCAAGATGTTGCGCAACAGTTTGCACGAACTGCTGTCTGCCGAACGACTCGACCAGCTGGCGATCGCAGCAAGCGCGCGTGCCGAGGAATTGTCGGTGGACGATTTCATTCGCCTGGCCAACGCCGGCGCCAGGCAAACGCTGACTCAATGACTGCACGGGAAATTGCCGTACTGACAGCGTGTCGATCCGCCGTGCGGCACGTTGTCTCACGTTGTTGACAGCAATGCTTGCACAGAACGCTGACTGAACTTTTCTCTAGGCAGTCGGCAGCGGCTTGCTCCTTTCTCTGTCGGAATCGCCTTGATCAGAATGGCGGATCAAAGGCTGTCAAATGATCCAAATCAATAAATTTACCAATTCCGCTTATCTATACTGAAAAGCACACCGCTGGCCAGTCGCCATGGGCGGCGCTGCTTGACGCAATGCCCCGGGTGAAGGCATACCCTTATACACAACTCACCCCGGGGCCGCCTCACGGATGAACTGGAG
>CAYRXO010000131.1:0-9990 GCA_964428215.1 uncultured Candidatus Accumulibacter sp.
CAGCGTGATGCGGACTGCGCCCTTGCGAATCAGGTACAACTCGTTACCCGGGTCGCCAAAGGTATAGACCTTCTCGTCCTTGGCCAGCTCGCGCCGTTCCAAAGCCGCTTCCAGATCGATCAGCGTTTCTTCCTTGTGATCCTTGAACAGATCGATTTCATAGAATTCGAGCGGCGACAAATCGCGATTCCGGTTGACCGACTCACCGAGAATTTGATCTTCGATCCACTCGACGGCATCGTCCAGCTCCCGGAAGACCTTGACATGGTCGGTCATATGGGTCAGTTCCATCTGATCGAAGAATTCGGCCAGATTGCGCCCATTGGGCAGCGTCTGCCAGACACCGGTGAAAACGAGCATCGCATCGCGTTCGATCAACGAATCCCGAATCTGACTCAACAAATGCACGGCGGTAACGTCGACCGATTGCACGCGCCGCATGTCGAGAACGATGTATTTGCGCTTGCTGAGCTCGGGATCCAGTGCCGAATGCAATTGATCCTTGGTGCCGAAGAACAGGCTGCCCTGCAACTCGAGTATGCAGCTCAGGTCACCATGACTTTCAAGAACTTTCATGTCTTCGTGCAAACGGACACGCTTCGAGAAGCGATTGCCGCCCTCGATCTTGCGGCGGATTACGGTGCTGCTCAGTTGTTCGCGGATGAACAGCAGCATGGCCAGTGCAACGCCCACGCCCGACGCGGCGATCAGACTGTAACCGACAGCAACGCCGACCACCACGGCGATGACGATGAAATCGAGAATCGTCCACGGCGATTCGAGCAGATGTAGACTGTGCCGGTCGATCATGCGCACGCCAACGACGATCAGGATTCCCGCCAACGCACCGACCGGAATCCAGGCAATGAAAGCGCCCAAAGCCAGAAACGCAATCAGCGCCATCACCCCTTCGATGACTCCGGACACCCGTGTCTGGCCACCGCTGGCCAGATTGACCAGCGTCGCACCCATCTGACCCGCCCCTGGCATGCCGCCCGCGCAGGCCGACGCCACGTTACCTAAACCTTGCGCCACCAGTTCGCGGTTCGAATCGTGGCGGCTGCGGGTCAATGCGTCGAGCACCACGGCCGTTTTCAGCGTATCGATCGACAACAACACGGCCAGCGTAAACGCCGTACCTAGAAGGTTGCCGATATCGCGCAAGCGAAGATCACCGATTTCCGCCCAGCGGCCGGTAATCGCATTGAGCATGCTTGATGCCGAACCGCCGAGCGGGCCGATGATCAACTTGTTGCCTTCCATCACCAGCAGCGAGGGATCAGAAGACGCCAAACCGAAATAGGTCAGCACGCCAGCAAGCAGACCGAGAATCGCCGCCGGAACGACCTTGGTGAGATAGGGCGCGAAGACCATCACCCCTGCGGTCACCGCGCCGATCAACATGCTCTGCCAGACCCAGAGATCCGGGTTGATCAGCGCCCGCCACCACGAAGTACCGCTGGGAACGCCGAGAAACTTCGGTATCTGGCTGCCGATGATGATCAGGCCCACCCCGGTCAGATAGCCGCTGACCACCGGAAACGGAATATATTTGATCAGACTGCCGATGCCCATGAAACCCAGCATCAACTGAACCAGACCTGAAACCAAGCCAATCGAAGTCAGCATCAGGACGATCGATGGCGCCGCGACACCTTGGTGAACCAGTTCGATGGCAAACGCCGAAAGCACCGCCGCGGCAGGCGCGCACGGTGCGGTAATCAACCGGTTGGTCCCGCCAAGAGCCGGCGAAACCAGACCGAGAGCCGTCGCACCGAGAATCCCGGCCAGAGCTCCCAAACCGGCATAGGTCGGACCGATCGAGGCATAGATGGTCACACCGAAGGCGATTGCCGAAGGCAAGGCAACCAGCATCGCCGCCAGACCACCCCAGAAGTCACCCATGATCTTATCGTTTTTGAATTTTAGCGTCATTTCCACAGGCTTGGCCCTCATCCAGTAGTGTCACACGCGAAACGCGTCGCCGCAGTCCGCCCTGACAATCCGCTCGCACTCGAACCTCATCACCCGATCTATTTGATTTCACGTGAGATTTAAGCAAATTGCGCGCGAGCTGAAATTCATGCTACCACAATCGAGAATAATAACGCAGAAACAAATCAAATGACTACATCATTGAAACGGCTTCCAAGGCTCGATAACGCCTGCCAGTGCAGCGGGTTACGTGTTCATCCGGCCGACCTCAGATGGCCAAAGCGTTCGCACAGCCGATCCAGACGCTTCCCCGAGTGCATCGAGCCCAATCTGACCGACAGCGCTCGTCTCACGCGGCGGACGGCATGCGTCAACCCTGCCGCGCGCAGGCGGGCCGCTGCCGCATCGTCGAAGTGACGCTCCAGGCAGACAACCAGACGGCGGAAGTCGTGTATGCACCCTGTCGCCGACGCGGAAGCTATCCGCCAAGCGCTGACTCAGGTAGGTTCAGGGTCAAAGCGGCGTTTGGTGCGGCGTGGCGCTAAAGAACATCGTCGGAATGTTTCGCTATTATATTAAAGTATTCTATCCGAATGCTCATGCTGCGCTTGCGGGTCGGATCATGATCTCCAACTCGGGAAGAAGCGGGTTTCGTTCCAGCCGGGACTCGACAAGTAACCATGACCAGCGAAATCCAGAAACGGTGCCGTGTGATAGAAACGGTTATGAAGGTGCCGACCCTCTGCGATGCTGTATTAATGGGTTCGTTACTTGACCACTTGATTATCGCTACGTTCCCTTGATGACAATCCGATGCTGGATAATTCAGGCGGTAACTGTTGCCGGCGGACCGCCTGCTTTCTTTGACATCTCCATGGCCAAGGTAGCGTTGATGGATGACCGGGAAATCTGCCCGTTTGATCGATCAACAACAGCGTTTAACGGTATTGGCAGAAGCGAATCACAGGTAAAAAACATGGTTTTTCAGGTCACTTTCCAGCCGCTCGGGCAACGAATCGAGTGTTTGCCCGGCGAAACGGTGCTCGACGCCGCGCTCCGGCAAGGCATCAGCTTGCCTTACAGTTGTCGGGATGGCGCTTGCGGCACTTGCCGCGCTTCCCTCCTCGACGGCGAGATCGAATATCTGCAGACGCCGTCGAAGGGGCTCGACGATAGCGGCGGCGCGGCGCGCCCGGTTCTGCTCTGCTGTGCGCAGGCGCGCAGCGATCTGCGGCTCGACTGCCCGCAAGCCAGTTTGTTGACCGGCAGTCCGCCGCGCACTTTTCCGGCGCGGGTGCATCGGCTGACACGCGCGGCGCCGGAAGTGATGATCGTCGAACTGAAGCTGGCCGCCGGCCAGGGGCTGTCGTTCCAGGCCGGGCAGTACGTCGACATCCTGCTCGGCGCCGGCCGCCGGCGCGCTTTTTCGCTGGCCAATCCACCGCGTGCTGGCGAATTGCTGGAATTGCACATCCGGCGTATCGCCGGCGGACAATTCACCGGCCATGTCTTCAACGGCATGCGCGAACGCGACATTGTCCGTCTGCGCGGTCCCTTGGGCGGTTTCTTCCTGCGCGAGGAATCGTCGAAGCCGGCGTTGCTCGTCGCTGGCGGTACCGGTTTCGCACCGATCAAGGCGATCGTCCGGCACGCCATCGACCGCGGCAGCCAACGGCGCCTGCATCTGTTTTGGGGTGCCCGCCGGCGCGAAGAACTGTACCAGCGGCAACTTGCCGAACAATGGGCTGCCGAACACACTAACATACAGTTCACGCCGGTGCTTTCCGATTCGCCTGCCGTCGAAGGCTGGCCGGGTCGGCGTGGTCTGGTCCACGAGGCGGTACTGGCGGAATATGCGGATCTTTCCGGTTTTCAAGCGTATGTCTGTGGTAGCCCGGCGATGATCGCGGCGGCGCGCCGCGATTTCATCGCGCGCGGCCGATTGCCGGAAGACGAATTTTTTGCTGACGCCTTCGATTTTGCTCGTGATGCTCCAACAGCACCTGTCGACGCTCCATAAATGGAAATCCATGCCGGCCGTCGCGAGGTGTTGGCATGTCGAGGCCACGTTGACTCAGGAAGCGCAGAATAAATGGCGGCACGAGCGCAGTGTGGCGTTGCGCGGTGCTCGCCACCTCGCCTATCGATCCGATATGTCTCGGTGGCTGTGCGCCGTGCGCCTTGCGCTGCACCCCGTGCCGCCATTTATTCAGCACTTCCCTCGATGGCTGCGCCTCGAGCTTCATCCTGCGTCGCCATTTTTTCAGCACTTTCTTGACGACGGTTACGGCGGATTCGCGGCTCGGCCCGCGGATCGTGTCCCGAACGCGTCGTAACTCTGCCAGGTCCTTACCTTATGTCAGACGTTTTCATTTCCCGCCAACCGCTGGTCAATCGGCAGAGCCACATCATCGCCACCCGCTTGCGACTCAATCTCGGCGCAGACGGTCAGCTTGGCGACATGAACGACGCCGTCCGCACGCTGAACGCAGTCAGCGAGCTGTGGCCGAAAGGTGAAAAACCGGTCTTCGTCGGTTTTGGCGCGACGGCCTGCGAAGCAGCGCTGCTCGACTGGGGCACTCCCGAGAACGCCACCCTCGAGATTCGCGCCAGTGATCTGGTGAACGGCAACGGTGCCGAACTGGTCAGCGCGCTGAAAGACTGGCAACCTTCGGTCTGCCTGCATTTCGATCGCCATGCCTCGCAAGCGCTGGCCACCGGCGTGTCGATCCGCTTCATCGGGTTCGACCGCCAGACGCTCGCGCTGCCGCAGATCAAGCTGCTCGCCGCGCGCACGCGCCACCTCGGCATCGGCATCGCTTTCAATGTCGAGCAGCCGGATGATTTTTTCGCCTGCATGGACGCCGGTCTGGCTGCTGCCGCGAGCTGGTTTTTCCTGAAACCGGGACCGGCACCGGCGAAAGCGCTCAACCCCGGACAGGCCAATCTCATCCGCCTGCTCAATCTGGTGCGCAACAACGCGGAAGTGCGCGAGATTGAAAGCGCACTGAAGCAGGATGTGGCCATTTCCTACAAGCTGTTGCGCTACATCAACTCGGCCGGCATGGGTTTGAGCTGTGAAATCCAGTCTTTCCGCCATGCCGTGACCCTGCTCGGTTATGAAAAACTCCATCGCTGGCTGTCCTTGCTGCTTTCCTCGGCGAGCAAGGACCCGATGGCGCCGGCGATGATGCATAGCGCGCTGGTGCGTGCCCGGCAGATGGAATTGCTCGCCGAAGGCTTGGTCGAGCGCAACGAAATCGACAATCTGTTCGTCACCGGCGCCTTTTCATTGCTCGATGCGCTGTTCGGCGTGTCGATGGAGAAGATCGTCGAGACGATGCATCTGCCGGAATCGATTTCGGACGCCTTGCTCGGCAACGGCGGCCGCTATCAGCCTTTCCTCGATCTGGTGCGCAGTGGTGAAGGTGACGACGGCGCAGCGATCGCCGAGCAGGCGGCGATGCTCGGATTGACGGCCGAGCAATTCAATCGCAGCCAGTTGCAGGCTTTGGCTTTCGCTGAAACAATTGAATGTTGATCGTTTCTCGTGCCGCCTTCCGATCATTCAACCGGCTGGAGGTGGCGGGACAGCGACACGTGGCGAGGTGAACGTTTAACGCTGGAAGATGCGCAATGATCAATCGATTTCTGTCAGGCCTCTTCTGCCTGTTGCTGAGCGCATGCTCGTCACCGGTCCTGCGCGGTACTGGAGACCTCGGCGTGATCGTCGAACGCGCGATCGGCCAGATCACCCTGGTCGATAGCAGCCGGCATGCGGCGTACGCGCGCGTCGCCGGTCTGGGCGACCTGTCGCACGCCTCGGTGGTTTACTCGCGCGACGGTCGTTACGCCTACGTCTTTGGGCGCGATGGCGGTCTGAGCAAGGTCGACCTGCTCGAAGCGCGGCTGGTCAAGCGCGTGCTGCAATCGGGCAACGCCATCGGCGGCGCGATCTCGCAAAACGGCCGTCTCGTCGTCGCGCAGAACTATACGCCGGGCGGCATCCGCGCTTTCGATGCCGAAACGCTCGAGCCGCTCGCCGAAGTGCCGGCCGAGTACGCACCCGGCCAGTTTTCCAAGGTCGTCGGCCTCGCCGACCTGCCGGGACAGCGCTTCGCCTACGCGCTGTTCGAGGGCGGCGAAATCTGGCTCAGCGATTTTTCCGATCCGCGCCGGCCGAAAACGGAACGTTTTCCGGCCGGCCGGCAACCTTACGACGGTCTGGTCACTCCCGACGGCCGGCATTATCTGGCCGGGCTGTTCGGCGAAGACGGCGTCGCCTGGCTCGACACCTGGCAGCTGCACAAAGGCAGCCGGCGCATTCTGCAAGGCTACGGCCGCGGCGAGGAAAAACTGCCGGTTTTCAAAATGCCGCATCTGCGCGGCTGGTCGATGGCGCAGGGACAGGCCTATCTGCCGGCGATCGGCCGGCACGAAGTGCTCGTCGTTTCCGGCAGCGACTGGCGCGAAGTCGGCCGCATTCCGGTGAAGGGACAGCCGGTATTCGTCATCGCCCGTCCCGACGGCCGGCAGGTATGGGTCAATTTCGCCTTCCCGGATAACGGCTGGGTGCAGGTCATCGACACGCTCAGCGGACAGGTGGTGAAAACTTTGCAGCCGGGCAAGGCGGTGTTGCACATGGAATTCACCCCGCGTGGCGAAGAAGTGTGGATCTCGGCGCGCGACGATCACAAGGTGCTGATCTACGATACCGCGTCGCTGAGCAAGATCGGCGAACTGGCCGTCGACTCGCCGAGCGGCATCTTTTTCACCAGCCGTGCGCAGCGCACCGGCTTCTAGCGTGATGAGCGAACAGGCCCTCGATTTCCAGCTGCTCAACGACTTTCAGCGCGATTTCCCGCTGCTGCCGGCGCCTTTTGCCGAAATTGCCTGCCGACTGGGCGTGACGGAAAAGAAAGTGCTCAAGCTGCTGGAAATTTTGCGCCGTGAAGGCAAGATCGTCCGTGTCGGCGCTGTTTTCGCTCCCAAGCGCATCGGTGCCAGCACGCTGGTCGCGCTTTCCGTTCCTCCCGAGCGGCTAGCGGCCGTGGCGGCAACGGTGAATCGCTTCCCAGAAGTCAATCACAACTACGAGCGCGAACACAGCTACAACCTGTGGTTCGTCGTCACCGCCGGCTCGGAAGGGCGGCTGCAAGCGGCGCTGTCCGCCATCGAAGCGGCTTGCGGTTTGCCTTTGCTGCGCCTGCCCTTGTTGCACGAATTTCATATCGATCTTGGTTTCGCTCTCGACAAGCGAACGGACGGCGCCAAACCGGCACGCGGGCAGGGACAGGCCTTCGTGCCGCCGAAACCACTCGATGAACTCGAACGACGGCTGGTGATGGCCTTGCAGGAAGGGCTGCCGCTGTTCATGCGGCCGTTTGCCGTGCTCGCCAGCCATATCGGTTGCGACGAGAACGAAGTCATCGACCGCATCCGCAACTGGTGCGCCGAGGGCATCATCAAGCGTTTCGGGGTCATCGTCAGTCATCGCGAACTTGGCTACACGGCCAACGCCATGCTCGTGCAGGACATACCCGACGAGCGGGTCGTCGAAATCGGCGAGCGTCTGGCCGGCGAAAACGACGTCACTCTCTGTTACCAGCGGCCGCGCGTGCTGCCGCAGTGGCCGTACAACCTGTTTTGCATGATCCACGGTCAGGCGCGGCGCGAAGTCGAGACGAAAATCGCCGACCTGCGGCAGCGGCTGCAACTCGCACCCTACGCGCACGCGACGCTCTTTTCGCTGACCCGCTTCAAGCAGAACGGTGCGCGCTATGCCTGAGCCGGCGCTCGACGAAATCGACCGCCGGATCATCGACCGGCTGCAAGGCGGCTTTCCACTCTGCGAACGGCCTTATGCGGCAGTGGCGGCGACGCTTGGCATCGACGAGGCTGAATTGCTGCAGCGTCTGCAAGCGCTGTTGGCCAATGGCCGGCTGACGCGCTTCGGGCCGATGTTTCAGGTCGAGCGCATGGGCGGCGCCTTCGTCCTCGCCGCGCTGCGCGTTCCCGAAGACGACTGGGCGCGCGTCGTCGACGTGGTCAATGCCTTTCCGGAAGTGGCGCACAACTACCGCCGCGAAAGCGGGCGTACCGATGATGCCGGCGGCCAGCCGTTCAACATGTGGTTCGTTCTCGCCACCGAAATCGCGAGCGGCATCGACGAGGCCATCCGCCGCATCGAAGCCGCCTGCGGACTGCCGGTGTACGCCTTCCCGAAGCGCAAGGAATATTTCGTCGAAATGAAACTGGCGGTGCGCGCATGAGCCGGCCGCTCGACGACACCGACCGTCGGCTGGTGCTGGCGACGCAAAGCGGCCTGCCGCTGGTCGCGCAGCCGTATCACCATCTCGCGGCGCAACTCGCTATTCCCGCTGCCGAAGTCATCGAACGGCTCGAACGGATGCTCGCCGACGGCATCATCCGCCGCATCGGCGCGGTGCCCAACCATTACGCCATCGGCTACACCGCCAACGGCATGAGCGTCTGGGACGTGCCGGACGAGCGCATCGACGAATTCGGCGCCCGCATCGGCGCTCTCGATTTCGTCACCCACTGCTATCACCGTCCGCGCTGCCTGCCGGACTGGCCGTACAACCTGTTCGCCATGGTGCACGGCGCTTCGCGCGCTGAAGTGCACGCCAAAGTGGCGATCATCGCCGAACTGCTCGGCGTCGACCGCGGCCACGACGTTCTTTTCTCGACGAAAATCCTCAAGAAGACCGGTTTGCGGATTGGCTGACGCCTGCAAGCATGCGTTCGACCCGTTGTGCGAGGCATCGTGCATCGCTTGAGCAAACCGGGTACCCCGCAAACCAACGGCATGGTCGAACGCTTCAATGGCCGTATCTTCAACATCCTGAAGACGCACCACTTCCTCTCCGGCAAGGATTTGGCGGAGATCTTGTAGCGCGACGTCTTCCTGTACAACAATCAGCTTCCTCAAGCCGCCTTGGGCCGTCAGACCCCCGGCCCGGACGATGCAGAAATGCTTTGTTTCAAACCCCGAACTCTTTCATCGAAAACCGGATGATCGGCCGGGAGGTGACAGATGGGCCAAGCGACAAAGCGTGCGCAACGCCTGGATTCGACCGCAGAACATTAGATTCAACATTTCCCCGGATATTGCAATGTCTTCACGGTTGGCTAGTATGGAGATAGCCCGTGGACTACCGTCCGGCGCCCGTTCTCTGCTGACGGGCGCTGTCGAGGATGCCTTGTACCGACCTAGATGCCGTCCGGAGGTCAGACCGGCAAAGCTTTCTTACAATTGAACGAGACTCCGATGACCGATATCGGCAAAGCATCGCAACCGCCAACCGCCGCCGGCGACCATGCCTACACCGCGGGCCTGCGCGAAGATTTGCTGCACCACGATCCGCTGCTCGACTGCCTGGTGCAGTTGACCCGGCTGCACGGCCGGCCAAGTACGCGCGCGGCATTGTCGGCCGGGCTGCCCCTCGGTGACGGCGTCCTGACGCCGTCGCTGTTCCGGCGGGCTGCGGCGCGCGCCGGTTTCTCCAGCCGGGTCGTCCGGCGGACATTGACGGCCATCGATCTGGCGCTGCTGCCGGTGGTCCTGCTGCTGAAAAACGACGAAGCCTGCCTGTTGCTCGGCTGGGAGGAAGATGACCAGACGGCGCAACTGCTCTTTCCCGATACCGGCCAGGGGGAAGTGCGTCTGACGCAGGCAGAACTCGACGAGCGCTATCTGGGAATCGCCATCTTCGCGCGGCCACGCTTCAATTTCGACGCGCGGACGCCGGAAATCGGCAAGGTCGTCGATCGCCACTGGTTCTGGGGCGCACTGATCGAACAGTCCGCTCTCTATCGCGACGTCCTCGCCGCCGCTTTGCTGGTCAATATCTTCGCGCTGGTGATGCCGCTGTTCACGATGAACGTTTATGACCGGGTGGTGCCGAACAACGCCATGGAAACGATGTGGATGCTGGCACTCGGCGTTCTGCTGGTGTTGGCGATGGATTTTGCCATGCGCCTGCTGCGCGGCCGCTTCATCGATCTGGCCAGCGCGCGCATCGACGTCAAGCT
>CAYRXO010000132.1:0-9931 GCA_964428215.1 uncultured Candidatus Accumulibacter sp.
TCGAAATCCAGGATATCAGTCCGTCGGAATCGATGCAGCGGGCAATGGAAATGCAGGCGTCCGCCGAACGCGAACGCAAAGCGATGGTCACCCGCGCCGAGGGCGAAAAGCAGGCGATGATCCTCACCGCTGAAGCGCGGCTCGAATCGGCCAAGCGCGATGCGCTGGCGCAGATCACCCTGGCCGAAGCATCTTCGCAAGCGATCAGCAAAGTGAATGCGGTCTTTGGCGACAACGAGCTCCCGATGCTCTACCTGCTCGGTGAGAAGTACATCGCCAGCGTCGGCAAACTGGCCGAATCGGGCAACGCCAAGATCGTTCTCTTGCCGGCCGACCTGCAAAGCGCCTTGCGGGGACTTCTGCAGCGCGGCAGCCATCCCGTGTAATCGTGGTCAACGTCCTCTATGGACGCTGGCGCGACGTTTCGCTCGCTGGCAGATTCTCCGGACGCCTACCCGTTCCGTTCTCCGACAGCCGTCCGACGGCGACGTCGTTTTTCGCCAGCCAGGCATGAAAACGCGTATCGCTGAACACGGCAAATTCCCGCACCCGTTGTTCGCCCAATGGATCGTTGGCGGTTGCCGTTTTCGCCGGGTGGCACATCAACAAATCCCCCGCCTGCGCACAGGTCAGCCAATGACGCAGCAATTCGGCGTAACGCTCGCTGCTGGCAGAAAAATCATAGACGCCGAGCAAACGCCGGTTCATCCGCCAGCCATGCGCACCGACCATCTGGCATAGCGCCTTATTGCCGAGCATGGCGATGATCGCCGCTTTGCGACGATAGGGGGAGCGTGCAAACCAACCACCGGCCATGCGCGTCGAACGGAGCCAGAGTTTTTTGCCGGCGTAGCGTCGCTCAATCACCTCGAGCAGCGCATGACGGATGATCGGTAACTGATGAACGTGCTGATGACCGTCGATGAAGTCCGGCGCACGGCCCAAGGCGGCTTCGAAAGCAGTACATTGTCGCTCGATGGCGGTGACAATCCCCTGCCGGTCGAGCCGACGCAGGTAGCTGAGCGCGATCAGACGCGGCAACGACAAAAAACCGCTGCCCGCCGCGCAAGGCTCCGTAAAATTGACATGCAGCCCGATGTCCACCGGCAAGGTCAACAAAGCGCTCGCCGATGGCCTGAAACCCGCCGTCTCGGCAAGACAACTGACCGCACTGAGCCGCCCATTGGCGGCCAGTTCGAGAATGCCTTGATTGACGCCCGAGCTGATCCCGAAATCGTCGGCGCAAATGACGATTTTTTTCAACGCCATCCCGGCTTTTGCCGTCGGCAGATCCTGTTCATGCGCAAAACCCTCCACCAGATTGCCCTCTTCATCGCCGTCGGTTGTGCCGCGGCACTCACTCACTGGCTGGTCGCCGTTGCCTGCGTCGCTCACTGGCAGCTACAACCTCTGGTCGCTAACATCGCGGGCTGGCTGGTCGCCTTCGTCGTTTCCTTCAGCGGACACTACCGTCTGACCTTCCGTCAGCAAAGCAACTCGCTGCTGCGCGCCTGCCGTCGCTTCTTCGTCGTCTCGAGCGCCGGATTTGCGATCAACGAGCTGTCGTATGCCTATCTGTTGCATGCCACGCCGATCGCCTACGATCTGTTGCTGGCGATCATTCTGTTGGCAGTCGCGCTGCTGACCTTTCTTCTCAGCCGCTGGTGGGCCTTCCGGCACAGAGAGACAACGTTCTGATATCGGCCGCGACCAGCCGCCATAAAGTGAATTTCCCCGCCGTACGAAAAACGCTCTTTTCCGGCAACCACGACGTCAAAGTACGATCTTCCTTTTGCCCCCAGACCCATAGCGCACCATCGCGCGCCTGACAAACTCTGTCCGCCAGCCGGGCGGTATCCAGGAGATGTTCGGCACGGGCGAGTGCTTCGAATTTGCCGGCATCGGCCAGTTCCTTGCGCCAGTTGTCGTGCTTGTCGATGTGTGGATCATCCCAGTTGCCGAGTACCCACGGCGGATAGCGCAAATGGAGATAAAACGGCAAGTCATAAGGGTAGCCGTCGAGCAACAGCAAGCGGTCCTGCGTCTGAGAGACGTCCGCACTGTCGAGCGCCAGCGCTTTGGCCGAGGTGCGGTTCGACATCGCCACTCCGACGATCAGCGCCAGACATGACAGAACGGCCAGCATCAAGGTGACGAGATAAACACGGCGAGCGCCGCTTGCATTTTTCTGCCACCAGATGAAAAAGCTCTCACCAATCAGAAAGGCAAACGGCGGTATCGCCGGCAGGATGTAACCGACCAGTTTCGAACTCGGCAGCGAGAAGAAAGCGACGATCAGCAGCAGCCAGATCAGCATCAGACTGCGCACGCCATCCTGCGCCTGTTCGGGCGGCCATTGCCTGTTGATGACGCTCGGGAACCAGCGAAAGACCCAGGGAGACCAGGGCAAAGCGCAAACCAGAATCACCGGCAGATAAATCCAGCCGGGTAACTGATTATTGAAACCCGTTTCAGCAAAGCGCCGGAAGTGATGATAAACGACGAAGTAATCGTAAAAACCCGGATATTGCTGTTGCATCAACACGAACCATGGCGCAGCAATGGCCAGAAAAACGATCGCGCCAGGCAGCGACAGCAACGGCCGAATCAGACGCCACTCCTTTCGCCAGAGCAACCACAAAACAATCACCCCTCCCGGCAAGACCAATCCGATCAATCCTTTGGCCAGCACCCCGCAGGCCGCCAGGGCATACGTTCGGAGCAGCACCCACTGGTAGGACTGCCGATTGCGTAGGCGTGCCACGCTATCGGCGGCGGAAAGAATGGTCACCGAAATCAGGCCGGCCACCAGCATGTCGAGATTGGCGAATTGCGCGCCGGCAAAAAAGATCGGTTGGGTAACCAGTATCACGCACACCAGGATGGCCAGGCGTGGACTGCGGTAACGCCTGAGAAAGAAATAAAGTCCGGCCACCGCCAGCAAGGCGCCCATGATCGACGCCATTCTCGCTGCCCAGGCCTGCGCACCGAAAATGCCGAGACTGAGAGCGGTCAACCAGTAGAAAAGCGGTGGTTTATGAAAAAACGGCAAGCCGGACAACCGAGGGACCAGCCAATCACCCGCGCTGAGCATTTCCCAGGCGATTCCGGCATAGCGACCTTCATCGGGCAACATCAGCGGGCGCAGACCGCTGGTGAGCAGCAACCAGAAGGTGAGGCACAACAGCAGCCAAGCGGCCTGTTCTCCGGACCACAGTTGCCGGACTAATAGTCGAAGCTTGATGTCAACCACCGCAAAGAAAGAATACCCTGTACATCCCGCTCACCGCCTACCCCTCGCCTGCCAACGGTCAGGAATGAATCGACCGTCGTCTGACGATTTTCGCGGTACACGATCGGCACAGTCACTTCGCTCTCAATTTGGCCGCGCCAGCCGCTTTGCACCAAGACGGTTTTTAATCACGTACAAAGGTCGTTCCTTGACCTCGTCGAAAATGCGCGCCACGTACGCACCGATGATCCCCAAAGCGACGAGGTTCAAACCGGAGAAAAAAAACATCGCCGTGACGATCGTCGTCCAGCCCGAAACCTGGTAGCCGTTAACTAAATAATCGAGGACCAGGTAGCTGCCGTAAGCAAATGACAGCAAAGCGAGTATAGTGCCCAGCAGGCTGAAAGCACGCAACGGCCAGGTCGAAAAAGCGGTTAACCCATCAATGCTGAAACGCAACAATTTCAGCAGATTGAACTTCGTTTCACCGAAGGCGCGTTCGGCGGGTTGATAAGGCAGCGGTTCCGCGCTGAAGCCCACCCAGGCATAGAGACCCTTCATGAAGCGGGTGCGTTCCGGCAGACGGATCAGAGCGTCGACAACCCGCCGATCCATCAGACGGAAATCGCCGGCATTCCGCGGAATGCTCACCCGTGCGTCGCTTCCGACGATGCGGTAGAAAACGGCGGAACCGATGCGTATCAGCCAGGGTTCCTGGCGACGGTGGCTCTTCACCGCATACACCGTATCGATCCCCTGACGCCAGCGTTCGATCATTTTCGGGATCAAATCGATCGGATGCTGCAGGTCGGCGTCCAGCAATATGACGATTTGTCCCGCCGCCGCCTCGAGACCGGCGCTCATCGCCGCTTCCTTGCCGAAATTGCGCGACAACTGCAGATAACGGAAACCGGGTTGGCGGGTGATCTCGACCATCATCTCGGGTGTCTGATCGGTACTGCCGTCATCGACGACGATGATTTCCCAGTCACCAGCGATCTCATTGAGCAAATCGCCCAAACGGGGCAGGAGCAGCGCGAGGTTAGGCTGTTCGTTGAGCGCGGGAATGATGCAACTGACACTGACCGGCTGATCGCGGCCTGCCCGCTCAGTCAGAACCTGACCGGAAGCGGCCGGAGAAAACTCATTATCGGGCATGCGTAAACGTCATTTGCCGCAGTCAAGGGCGAGTGGAAAAGCATCAGACGGCACAGAGTGAAGGCTCATTTTACCCGGAAGAGATGCGCGAAGGTAACGACAAATCGACAATGGGTACGAGGCAAACGGCCGGGGTTTGCTCTGCCAGCGCCCTGCTTCGTTTCGCCCGACCGATATGTCTTCCACTGTTGCTTGACGTCTCTGAGTCGGCAAGCCAGTAGGCTCGATTGTTCAATTCGTCGCCAAGCGCCGGTGCGATTCGCTGCTTGCAGCGCCTTTCGACGGAACAAGGGAAGCACTTTGCCTGTTGTCGGAAATTCTGCCGCAACCTCTATGGCTGATCGAACAACCGTCTGAAATAGGCCACCGTTTCCTTGAGTCCATCTTCCAGGGAAACTTGCGGCTGCCAGGCCAAGTGCTGGCGAGCCAGAGTGATGTCGGGTTCGCGACGCACGGGATCGTCCGCCGGCAACGGTCGATGGATCAGGCGACTTTTTGACTCGGTCAGGCGCAGGATCAGTTCGGCGAGTTCCAGAATGGTGAATTCTCCGGGGTTGCCCAGATTGACCGGGCCAACCAGCGCGGTTTGCTCCATCATCGCCAGCAAGCCTTCGACCAGATCGTCGACATAGCAAAACGATCGCGTTTGTTGTCCGTCCCCGTAGAGAGTGATCGGCTCACCACGGAGTGCCTGCACAATGAAGTTGCTGACCACGCGACCATCGCGCGGATGCATGCGCGGTCCGTAAGTATTGAAGATGCGTACGACGCGGATATCGACCGCGAATTGTCTGTGGTAATCGAAAAACAGCGTTTCGGCGCAGCGTTTGCCTTCGTCGTAGCAGGCGCGCGGTCCAACCGGATTGACGTGCCCCCAGTAGTCTTCTGTCTGCGGGTGCACGCGCGGGTCGCCATAGACTTCCGAGGTCGAGGCTTGCAGAATGCGGCCTTTGCGCCGTTTGGCCAGACCAAGCATGTTGATCGCCCCGAGCACCGACGTTTTGGTCGTCGCGACCGGATCACTTTGATAATGCACCGGGCTCGCCGGACACGCCAGATTGAAGATCCGGCTGACTTCCAGGTAGATCGGCAGCCAGATGTCGTGGCGGATCAATTCGAAATTCGGCTTGTGCAGCAAGTGACGGATGTTGTCCTTGCTGCCGGTGTAGAAGTTGTCCAGACACAACACGTCGTCGCCGGCCGTGACCAGTCGCTCACAAAGATGCGAGCCAATGAAGCCGGCACCGCCGGTCACCAGGGTGGTCGGTGTCAACGTACTGGGAGTCATGCCGCATTCTTCAAGGGAGAGGGTCCAGATTGGCGGGCGTGCCACATGCCTTGCAAAGCGGCTTCGAAGTGGCGGGCAAAACGTTGCGCGTCGAATAACGGCGAGTCCAGCAACTGCGGCCGCAAGCGGCCACGTAGCGCCGACAAACCCGCCAAATCGTTGGCCCGCTCGATCGCCAGTGCGACATAATGTTCTTCGTCTTCAGCGATCCAATCGGCCAGACCGGCATTGCCAACGACGGTTTCGCCGACATGCGCTAGAAAACGGTCACCACGGCGGGTGATTACCGGCACTCCCATCCACAAGGCTTCGACGCTGGTCGTCCCGCCCGGATAGGGAAACGGGTCGAGCGCGATGTCCACCCGCTGATAGGTCGCCAACAGTTCGGCGCGTGGCGCATGCCCTTCGAGCAACAACCTTTCATTATCCACACCGAGTTCGCTGAAGCGCTGGCGCAATTTCAAGCAAGTCATTTCGTCGCCAAGCAAGGCGGTTTTCAGCAGCAGTCGCGCTGTCGGCAGCGCCCGCAAAATCGTTGCCCACCGCTGCAGGACACGGTCGTTGAGCTTGTTCAGGTTGTTGAAACAACCGAAAGTGAGCACGCCGTCAGTCAGCGCCGGCAAGCAATTGACCGCCAGTTCGACATCCGGCGGCGTGAAGCAAAGGTAGGTTTCGGGTAGCCGCCAGACCGTTTCGCAAAAATGATTCTCTTCACCCGGTGGTACAACGTAGGGGTCGGCGAGCAGATAATCGATTTCACGCATCCCGGTGGTGGCGAAATAGCCCAGCCAGGAGATTTGCACCGGCGCCGGTCGCCAGGCGAACAAGGGCAGACGGTTATGCGCCGTATGACCGGACAGGTCGATCAGCACCTGCATGCCGTCCGCATGGACTTGCCTGGCAGCAGCCGGATCGCTCAGCCGGCTTAATGACTGCCATCTGACGAAATGTTTACGCAAACGTTCGCTCAGCGCATCTTCGGCGTCATGCGTGACGTAGGCATGCAGTTCAAGCACCGACGGGTCGATCTCGGCAACAACGTTATCGAGAAAATAGCCGACCGGATGTTGGCGCAGATCGCCTGAAACCAGTCCGACGCGCAAGGGAGCACTGTCAATCGCCGACAAGGCATGCGGAAAGACGCGATCGACGCGCCGAGTGGCTTGCAAACCGAAACGCCGCGCCGCTTGCAGACATTCGGCAGGCGAACGGTTACCGAGATGGTTGAGCGTTTTCAACAGATTGCTGTGCGCTTCGAAGAAATCCGGACGGATGGCCAGCGCTTGTTGATAGCTGAGCAACGCTGCCTCGATGCGACCGCGATCGATGAGCACCCTGCCCAGACCACTGTGAGCTTCCGCCAGACGCGGATTCAGCGCCAGTGCCTGTTGGTAGCTGGCGATCGCCGCGTCATACTGTCCGAGATCGCGTTGCACATTGCCGAGGTTGCAATGCCCTTCGGCGAGCTCGGGCCGCCGATGGACCAAATCACGGCAGTAACGTTCAGACTCGTCGAATTGACCCAGATCGCGCAAGGCGCTGCCGATGCTCCCGATCGCCTCGGCACTTTCCGGATTGAGTACCAGTGCGCGTCGGAAGCTGGCCAGCGCCTGTTGCGGCTGCCGCAAATCACTGTGCAGATTGCCAAAATTGATCCAGGTTTCGGGACGGCTTTCGTTGATCGCCAGGCTGCGTGCAAAGGCACGACCGGCCTCTGGAAAATGTGTTGTCAGGCGTTCGACAACTCCCAGATGATCCCAGACTTCGGCATCGGCCGGGAGCAGTTCGCTCGCCCGCCGCAGCGCTCGCCGTGCCGCGTCGTAGTCTCCGAGTTGCAGGCAAGCGATGGCCAAGCGATCCCAGTCTTTGCCGCGCTCAGGATGACGCTCCAGACACTGCAAGGCGGCATCCCGCAATCCCGGCCAGTCGCCCTGCGCCAGTTTTGCCTCCAGCAGCGGGGTGACGGATACGATTGTATGACGCCGACTGGCTCGTCGACGAACTCGCTGGTCAAGCAAAGCTTGCAGACGGGACAACGGGTCGCGCGGCGGAGTCGATGGCGTTGCCAAATGGCCTGCGCCCTCCGTTTGCACCGTCTCGAGCAGCGCCGTTGCCCGCACATCGTCCAGACCGGCTGCGCAAGCTGCCAGGAGCGTTTGTCTCGCTTCAGCGAAACGTTGCAATCGCTGTAAACACTCGGCGAGGGCCAACCAGACTTCGCCATTGGCCGGGTCCTCTTCGCTGGCGATCAGCAAAGGGTCTAAAGCATCCGTCGAGTGATTTTGTTCCAGCAAGAGCCGGCCAAGATGAAAATTGGCAAGAGCGTGACGTGGACGCAAGTCGAGAATCGCCAAGAAGGCCGCTTGTGCATCCCGAGGAGCGCTTGCCATCGCGGCGACCGCTAACGGCAAGCTTTCGGCGATTGCCACGTCGATTGCCATTGCCGTCGCCTCATTGCCGGTTGTCGAACAAGACATGCAATAACTCCTCTTATCTGGCGCAGCAGTGGCTGCGATTGTTGCTAGACAGCAGATCAGCGAAAGATCGGCACAATGTGTAACGGCAGCTGAACGGAAATTCTTGATACGACGAGCCAGAATCGAAGCGAACTCTGTGCATAGATTTAATTTGATTGTTTACGACGGGTCCCGAGCCGTCAGCCGGCTTAAGGCGACCATCGACAGCACGAATGGGGCAAGCTCCATGGGCAGGAAAAGAACCTCACCACGTCGTCCATCGCGCGGAGGGTGTGGCTGGCTTCTCTGACTGAATACCCCCGAAGACCTTCTCGACATGCGAGCGCAAAACTGCCGGTGAGCTATTGGGGCGTCGCTTGTACTCAATGCCCATCATGCGAAGCGCGCGGATTGAGGTCAACTTGGGAGTCGTCGAGCGTCGGCGCCAGTGACTCGACCGTGTCACCCGCCGCTCGGTGCGTTAGAAGCCATGCGATGTCTAGCCGCCTGTCGGACTTGATGGATCGAAGCGAAAAAGGTGGGAAACGAGATCAGTTTTTCACGGGTTGCAAGCGAATAGTTGTTCTATTCGCGCCGAGAACCGGGGAAAAATGAGCCGTTTACCCACATTTTGCAGCCGACCTAGTCAAGTCCGACAGGCGGCTAGGCTCTGATGCGGCGTCAGTATCTTCTGTGCCATTAACCGCGCCCCTTCTTTTGTTCTTTTCCGACGGAGAGTCTCTGTTGATTCATGGCGGTGTGCTTTTCCCTGTTTGTTGCCATCGAGCATTACGCCCCTTGCCGGTTGGGGCAATGAGTCCTTCGGCTTTCATGGCGCGCAGAACAACGCGCACCATGTCGCGGCTGATACCGGGGCAGGCTTCTTCAATCTCCGAGATTGAGAAGGGTAGGTGGCGTTTGAGGATTTCCGTGCGTACCCGATCACCCTTTGCACCCCGGCCGCGCTCAATGGTGCCAACACGGTCCTCGAACTCCCTGTAAGCCCGCAGTAGCGCCCCCCAGAAGTAGTCCAACCACGGAGCAATGTCATGCTCACCCTCGTGCCAGCCTTGCGAACTTGCTTCCAGCGTTTCGTAATAGCTCACCTTGGATTCCTCGAAGATGCGCTCTAGGGAAGCGCTGATTTAATCGCTCTCTCACTTCGATCTACCACGCAACTAATTGATTTCATTTCTGCAGAAATCCCACTGGCCGATTAAATCAGTGCTTCCCTAGGCTGATGAAGCGGCCTACTGCGTAGTCGAAGTGGTAGAGCAACTGGAGTGTCAGCAGGCGAGCCATGCGGCCATTGCCATCCGGGAAAGGGTGGATGCAGAGAAAATCGAGAATGACTAACGGCACTAACACCAAGGGGTCGGCCATGTGTTGATCGAGCGCTGCACGATAGCGCGCAACCAGGTCGAGCATGGCCATGGGAGTGAGGTGCGCTGCTACGGGGCGGAAGCGGATGCATGAGCTACCATCAGGATGGCGCTCGACGATGTCGTTGTTGGTCGCCTTCCAATGGCCACCTGGCTGCGGCATGTACCGATAAAGGATGCTATGCAATTGGAGTATGGTGCTCTCCGAAAACGGCATGTGTTCGCCGCTTTCGTGAATCATAGCGAGGGCATCGCGATAGCCGGCGACCTCTTGTTCAAAGCGGCTCTTTGGCGTTGCGTTCTTGAGTACGAGTGATTTGAGCCGATTCGCGGCTACTACTACGCCTTCCAGGCGGTTAGGGAAACGCAGAACAATTCAAGTGCTGCGAGAATTTGGCTGTGATTGCCGACCCCT
>CAYRXO010000133.1:0-9914 GCA_964428215.1 uncultured Candidatus Accumulibacter sp.
ACCTGGCCATCGTCGAGATCGGCGGCACGGTGGGCGACATCGAATCGCTGCCCTTTCTCGAAGCCATCCGCCAGATGGGCTTGCAAGAAGGTCGCAACAACGCCTGCTACATGCATCTGACGCTGGTGCCATACATCCCGACCGCCGGCGAATTGAAAACCAAACCGACGCAGCACTCGGTCAAGGAACTGCGCGAGATCGGCATCCAGCCGGACATTCTGCTTTGTCGTACCGACCGGCCGATCCCCGAGGACGACAAGCGCAAGATGGCCTTGTTCTGCAACGTTCAGCGTGAAGCGGTGATCGAAGCGCGCGATGCCGACTCGATCTACAAGATTCCGGCGATGCTGCACGAGCAGATGCTCGACGAAATCGTCTGCCACAAACTGGGCATCCTTGCCCGCGCTGCCGATCTCGCTGTCTGGAAAAGCATCACCGAGGCGCAGGCGCACCCACAACAGGTGGTCAATGTCGCTTTCGTCGGCAAATATGTCGATCTCACCGAATCGTACAAATCGCTGACCGAAGCTCTGGTGCATGCCGGGATCGCCACCCGCAGTCAGGTAAAAATCAGCTATCTCGACTCGGAGGAAATCGAGCGCGACGGTTGCACCGCCTTGCAGCGCATGGATGCAGTCCTGGTGCCCGGTGGCTTCGGCCGGCGCGGCACCGAAGGCAAGATCGCCGCCATCCGCTACGCGCGCGAAAATCGTCTTCCTTATCTCGGCATCTGCCTGGGCATGCAACTGGCGGTCGTCGAATTCGCCCGTCACGTCGCTGGGATGCGCGATGCGCACAGCACCGAATTCGACGCTGAAACCACGCATCCGGTGATCGCCCTGATCACCGAGTGGCAGGACGCCTCCGGCCAGATCGAAAAGCGCGACGAAAACTGCGATCTCGGCGGCACGATGCGCCTCGGCGGTCAACTCTGCCACTTGCAGGAAGATACTCTGGCGCGCGAAGTGTATGGTCAGGCCGAAATCAGCGAGCGTCATCGTCATCGTTACGAAGTCAATAACCGGCTGCTCGGTCGTCTGGAAGCCAGTGGTCTGGTCGTTTCCGGCCGTGCGCCGGGCACCGGCCTGTGCGAGATCGTCGAATTGCCGCGCAACGGCGAACTGGCGCACCCCTGGTTTCTCGGCTGCCAATTCCATCCCGAGTTCACCTCGTCACCACGCAAGGGACATCCCTTGTTCACCTCGTTCGTGCGTGCGGCAATTGCTTATCGGAGCGGGCGATGAAACTCGGCTCTTTCACGGTCGGTCTCGACCAGCCGCTGTTTTTGATCGCCGGTCCGTGCACCGCCGAATCGCTCGACTTGTGCCTCGAAGTCGCTGGCCAAGTCAAGGAAAGCTGTGACCGACTGGGCGTGCCGTACATCTTCAAGGCCTCGTACGACAAAGCCAATCGCAGTTCCGGCCAGTCTCTGCGCGGTCCCGGCCTCGACGCTGGCTTGCGCATGCTCGACGAAGTGCGGCGGCAGATTGGCGTGCCGGTATTGACCGACGTGCACCGTCAGGAGGACATCGATGCCGTCGCTGCGGTGGTCGACGTATTGCAGACACCCGCGTTCCTCTGTCGGCAAACCGACTTCATCACCGCCGTCGCCGCCAGCGGCAAGCCGGTGAATATCAAGAAGGGACAGTTTCTCGCGCCCGCTGACATGCGTCACGTGGTCGCCAAGGCGCGCGCGGCGGCCGGGGCCGACACTTTGCTGGTCTGCGAACGTGGTGCGTCGTTCGGCTACAACAATCTCGTTTCCGATATGCGCAGTCTGGCGATCCTGCGTGAAACCGGCTGCCCGGTGGTTTTCGACGCGACGCACTCGGTCCAACTGCCCGGCGGCCAGGGCAGCGTCTCCGGCGGACAGCGCGAATTCGTCCCCCTTCTGGCGCGCGCCGCGGTGGCCAGCGGCATTGCCGGACTGTTCATCGAAACGCATCCGCGGCCCGATCAGGCCTGGTCCGACGGACCGAACAGTTGGCCGCTGGCGCGTATCGACCGCTTGCTGTCGGTACTGGTCGGCATCGACCGGCTGGTCAAGAATCAACCCTTCGAGGAGTCGTACTGATGCCGTGCGATCCCGAACGCCGCACGTTTTGCCGGCCGTCGACCCTCACCATCAAACAAATCGAAGATAAGGGAAATGTCCATGAGCTCAGTCGTTGATGTCATCGCCCGCGAAGTTCTTGATTCACGTGGTAATCCCACCGTCGAATGCGACGTGCTGCTCGAATCCGGTGTCATGGGGCGCGCCGCGGTGCCTTCGGGTGCATCGACCGGTTCGCGCGAAGCCATCGAGCTGCGCGATGGTGACGCCTCGCGTTATCTCGGCAAAGGTGTCTTGCGTGCCGTCGAGAACGTGAATACCGAAATTTCCGAAGCGATCATCGGTCTCGATGCGCAGGAACAGGCTTTCATCGACCAGACGCTGATCCATCTCGACGCCAGCGACAACAAATCCCGGCTCGGTGCCAATGCCATCCTGGCGGTGTCGATGGCCGTCGCCAAAGCGGCGGCCGAAGAATCCGGCCTGCCGTTGTACCGCTATTTCGGAGGTTCGGGTCCGATGCAGATGCCGGTACCGATGATGAACATCATCAACGGCGGCCAACACGCCAACAACAGCCTCGACTTTCAGGAATTCATGATCCTGCCGGTCAGCCAGACCTCGTTCGGCGAGGCGTTGCGCTGCGGCGCCGAAGTCTTTCAGGCGTTGAAAAAGCTGTTGCATAAAAAAGGTTTTTCGACCGCCGTCGGCGACGAAGGCGGTTTCGCGCCCAATCTCGGCAGTCACGCGGAAGCCCTGCAACTGATCGTCCAGGCGATCGAAAACGCGGGCTACGGCGCTGGCGACGATGTGCTGATCGGCCTCGATTGCGCCTCTTCCGAACTCTACCGCGACGGACGATATCATTTGGCCAGCGAAAACCTGCAACTCAGCTCCCACGAGCTCTCCGACTATCTGGCCAGTCTCACCGACCGTTTTCCGATCGTCAGCATCGAGGACGGCATGGCCGAAGGTGACTGGGACGGCTGGAAAATTCTCACTGCCCGTCTCGGCAAACAGGTGCAGATCGTCGGCGACGATGTCTTCGTCACCAACACGCGCATTTTCAAGGAAGGCATCAAGCAGGGCATCGCCAACTCGATTCTGATCAAGATCAACCAGATCGGCACACTATCCGAGACTTTTGCTGCCATCGAAATGGCCAAGCGCGCCGGCTACACCGCGGTGGTCTCGCATCGTTCCGGCGAAACCGAGGACAGCACCATCGCCGACATCGCCGTCGGCATGAACGCGCTACAGATCAAGACCGGTTCGCTGTCGCGTTCCGATCGCATCGCCAAATACAACCAGTTGCTGCGCATCGAAGAGGACCTCGGCGACACAGCCAACTATCCGGGACGTGACGCTTTCTACAATCTGTCCTGAGTAGTGACCTGAGGGGAGATTGCGCGTGCGCTGGCTCGCCGCCGTGCTGCTGGTGGTCCTTGTTTTGCTGCAGCACCCGCTGTGGCTGGGCAAGGGCGGCTGGTTGCGCGTCTGGGACGTCGACCGGCAGTTGCAACAGCAGCGCGCAAGCAACAAACAGCTCGAAACGCGCAATGCCGGTCTCGACGCCGAAGTGCGCGACCTCAAGCAAGGATACGACGCGATTGAGGAACGCGCACGCTTCGAATTGGGGATGATCAAGGCGGATGAAGTGTTCGTGCAAATCCCTGACCAACCCGCTACCAGCAAAGCCGCCCCTTCCGCGGTACCGAAAGTCCCGCCCATGGAAGGACGCACGAAAGCAGCCAATGGCAAGACGGCTGGCACACGCTGACGTTACTTTGCCTGACGTGTTTGCCGACCCGGCAAGACTGGCCTAAAGAAGCGTCAAGACTTTTCCTGCCGATCAGTCATCGGTTTGAGCAAAGTCTGGCGGCTGACGGCCAACCGTTCACAACGTTCGATTCGTTTTTGCAATCGCGCCACATCGTCACGCAAGGTATCGATTTCCTGTAAATGTCGCTCGAGATCTCGACGGCTGGCGATCCCTGCCAGTTCTTCGGTAAGAAAATCGGCGACGCCTCGCGCCAGTCGCCTGGCGGCCTGGATGTGAAATCGGCCGAGATGCGTCGCCAATTGCAGCATGCGCCGAGTGACGACATCGCCGACGAGGCGGGACAAATCGTCGGCGGGATCCCACCGCAAATTGCGAAAAACGAAAGCCAGTGTTTCGGCAAAATCGGCCGATCCCGAGATCGTGGCCACGGAAATCAGTGCCGATCGATCGATGAACCAGCGTGCTGCGGCATCGCTCGGCAGACGGACGACGACAGTTTCTTCGCTCGTCGGATCGCCGGCGGTGAACAGTCCGTCCGCGTTGACTGACAGATGCAACACGTTCTGCTGGCCGACTTTCAGCCGAAAGCTTTGTCCGGAAAACTCCCGCAGACAATCACGCGCCCAGGATTCGGGACCGAGCAGCCGGTTGAACACCGGTAAAGATAGTATCGACAACACGTCAGATCTGCGGGCGACTATTGTCAGAGGGACAACGAATTTCAGTCATGATCGTGGCGCGCGGCAAAATCGCCAAGCCGTTCCCTGACAGGTGCAAGTTGTTTGTTTTCCATTCAATATTTGAAACCGCGATGCAGCGCCACCACGCCCAGCGTCAGATTGAAATAGTCGACGTCTTCCAGACCGGCCTGTTCCATCAACTGTTTGAGCGATTCCTGGTCGGGGTGCATGCGGATCGATTCGGCCAGATAGCGGTAACTGGCTTCGTCGCGGGTGATCATTTCGCCAAGACGCGGAATGATCTTGAATGAATAAAAATCGTACAACGGGGTCAGCGGTTTCCAGACCCGAGAGAATTCGAGCACCAGCAAGCGGCCGCCCGGCTTGAGCACCCGGCGCATTTCGGCCAGAGCGACGTCTTTGCGCGTCATGTTGCGCAGCCCGAAGGCGACGGTAATGCAGTCGAAATAATCGTTCGGAAACGGCAGTTTCTCGGCGTCGCACTGCGCAGCGGCGACCGTCACGCCGTGATCGCAAAGACGATCGCGACCACGCGTCAGCATCGCGTTGTTGATATCGGTCAGCCAGACCTGGCCGCGACCACCCAGCTTCTGCGCAAAAGCCAGCGCCAGGTCGCCGGTGCCCCCGGCGATGTCGAGCACATGCTGACCATCGCGTACGCCGCTTTTGGCGATGGTGAACGCTTTCCACAACCGGTGCAGCCCGCCGGACATCAGGTCGTTCATCAAGTCGTAGCGATCAGCCACCGAATCGAACACATCGGCGACGTGCCGGGCTTTTTCCTTCTCGGCAACCTGCTGGTAGCCGAAATGCGTCTTGTTGGTGTCGGTCATGAGAGGATGACAGCGGCTATGCGGGTAGGGTCAATGTCTGGCGCAGCCGCCAGCCGGTTTTTTCGACGCTGCCGGTGGCAAATCGGCCGCATCGCGGCTGCCGCCTTGCTGTGCCAGCCGCTCGAGATACGTCTGCCAGAGCTGATCGCGATGACGACCGAAGTTGTACAGCAGATCCCAGGAGTACAAGCCGCTGTCGTGGCCGTCGGAAAAAATCGGCCGGATGGCGTATTGCCCGACGGCCTCGATGCGTTCGATGCCGATATCGCGCTTGCCGACCTGCAGCACCTCCTGGCCGACACCATGGCCACGTGCTTCCGCCGAGGGCGTAAACACGCGCAGAAATTCGTAAGTCAACTCGAAGCGCTCACCGCCTTCGAAAGTGATCTCGAACATGCGGGACTGTTGATGCAGTTTGATTTCGGTAGGAATTTTCGTCGTATCGTCGAGGCCGGCCATGGCAGTCACTGGGCAGGAATGAGGCAGCGCATCATAACGCAAAGCGGCGGGATCGGCGCAGCCGCCAGACGGCGCGCGCACGGCAATCGCATGAATCCTGAATAAGCGGCCGTCGTTTTACTGCACCAACCACCGAAACAGAAGGGTAAAGCGGCAAATTAGACCCCGGAAGGCAATTGACTGGCCAACGGTTTATTTCACCGCGAACGCTGTCCTCAAAGCGCGCCCGGATAACCGATCTGCCGCCAGGCTTCATAAACCGTCACCGCGACAACGTTGGATAGATTGATACTGCGACTGTGCGGCACCATCGGCAAACGTAGACGCTGTTCGTTGCTGAATGTGGCGAAAATTTCTTCTGGCAGGCCACGCGTTTCACAGCCGAAAACCAGGGCATCGCCAACCTGGAAAGACACGTCCGAAAAGCGACGCCGACCTTTGGTGGTCAACGTAAAATATCGGCCGCCTGGCGAAGCGCTGCGCAATGCCGCAAGACAGCGCGCCCAGTCGGCGTGCACGTGTACGGCGGTCATTTCCGCGTAGTCCAGCCCCGCACGCCGCAGACGAGCAGCAGACAGGTCGAAACCGAGCGGTTCGACCAGATGCAGGCGTGCGCCGGTATTGGCGCACAAACGAATGACATTGCCGGTGTTCGGCGGAATTTCCGGATGGACGAGGATGACGTCAAACATTTGCAGGTCGGAAGAAATGCCGCTCAGGCAGCAGGAAGAACGGCGAAGCTCAGAGCTTGTGAATGAAGCCAGTGCGTGGCCGATCTGCGGCGTTGCTCGCGCGCGACGATTTCTTCACAAACACCCAGTATTGCATTCCGGAATCAGCTGGCGCAAGAATGCTTGACCGGCAGCAGGGCGCGGCTTCTTCTGTCGCCAGGATCGGTTGTTGAGGATATCGGCACAGCAATCCCTTCGCTGTCGGCAGTGAAAAGTACGTTACCATGGCCGGCAATGAATGTGCAGAGTGTGCTGATCGCCGCCCTGTGACGACTAACTGATCTCCTGATTAGCAAGGAACCTCAGCCACCCATCGCCGGGGCCGCGGGAGTCTGATTCCGTCAGTAGAAACCCGCGGTTTTGGTCGCCATCGGCGGGCGCAGGGCGCAGAAATCGCGGTAGCTGAGGTTCCTTGCTAATCAAAACTGATCTTGAATTCATGGCCTTCATCACTGGAAAGGCTGGCAGACCTGCCGCGGACAAGCCGAAGCGCTAACCCATCCCGTGGTCGGGCGAAGCGGCTGCAGCAATACTGATGCTCGAGCGTGCACTCGATTCATAGCCGTTTTCACAGCAGTTCACCTCTTTTTTTCATCCCGAGATACCGATGTTGACGCAAGCTTCTCCAACCCGGCAACTGGCACGTACCACCTTCAGCGTGCTTCTTATCTGTTCGCTGCTCATCGGGTCGGTCTGGATATTGAGCCCCTTCCTGCCGGCTTTGCTGTGGGCGATGATGATTGCCGTTGCCACCTGGCCGTTGCTGTTGCGCCTGCAACGCAGTTTTCGTCATCGCCGGGCGCCGGCCGTGACGATCATGACCACGCTCGTACTTCTTTTGCTGATCGTGCCTCTGTCGCTGGCCACGTCCACCTTGGTTCAGCATGCCGATCAGATCATCGACTGGGGAAAGTCGCTCGCCCAGCTCAGCCTGCCGTCATTACCAAGCTGGATTGCCGAATTGCCGGTACTCGGCGAACTGGCAGCGGATTATTGGGCGCGCATCGCCAGTAGCGGCGCTGCCGAACTGGCAACCCAGGCTACACCGTATGCGGGCAGATTTACCCGCTGGCTGGTCACTGAACTTGGCAACGTCGGTGGACTGCTGTTGCAGTTTCTACTGACGGTAGCCTTGACGGCTGTTTTCTACTCTTCCGGCGAGCGTTACGCTTTATCTCTGCGTCGTTTCGGACGACGCCTGGGTGGCGAACAAGGCGATCAGACCGTGGTTCTGGCCGGCAAAGCCATCCGGGCGGTTGCCCTGGGTGTCGGCATCACCGCCTTGGTTCAGGCGGTTCTTGGGGGAATCGGCCTGTTCATTGCCGGCGTTCCGCTGGCTGCGCTGCTCAGCGTCCTGATGTTTTTGCTTTGCATCGCCCAGATCGGACCAATCCTGGTATTGCTGCCGGCAATCATTTGGCTGTATGCCCACGATAGTGGCGGCTGGGCGACTTTCCTGCTCGTCTGGAGTCTGGTCGTCGTGTCGATAGACAATTTTCTCCGGCCGATGCTGATCAAGCAGGGCGCCGACCTGCCAATGCTGCTAATTCTTGCTGGCGTCATCGGCGGGATGCTCGCCTTCGGTCTGGTCGGCATCTTCATCGGCCCAGTCGTGTTGGCGGTGGCCTTCACCCTGTTACAGGCATGGGTAGATGAAGAGACGCCGAGTCATACTGTCCAACAGGAAAATGGCGCTGCGAAAGGTCCGCCGCCGCTCGACGGCGCTGGACACGGTTTTTCGGACAGTCGGATAAGCTAAGGAGCATAGCGAAAATAACTTGAACAATTACTGTTGGAGGGTGTGGTGCTGCGGTCGGATTCGGTCGTTCCACTCGCCGTGGAATTGATCCGGTTCGATCACAACGCCAGCCAGTTCGACATCACTATTTTGATCGCTGCAGCGTAAGTTAGTAAAGCCAAGGACTATATTTCTGACAGCCCAACAACACAGGTGCCGACACTGCCGGAATACGGTCGTTTTCTGGCGAACAGAACCAATCGCCATTGGCATATTTAGTTGATATATGTATGAGCCAAGTTGAGTCAAAACAGCTATCTGAACTTTGCAAATTATCAGCTTGTGGGCGCTGAACCACGGACAACAACTTACAATAAGTTACTTCTAACTTAACCCAAAATTTGATTAGCAAGCAACCTCAGCTACCGCGATTTCTACGCCCTGCGACCGCCGATGGCGACCAAAACCGCGGGTTTCTACTGACGGAATCAAGCTCCCGCGGCCCCTGCATGGCTTGACAAGCGGCCGCAGCGATGGATGGCTGAGGTTCCTTGCTAATCAGGACCCAAAAAGAGCAACACGAAGCCTTACAGGAAGGATCGAAGTCCTAGCTGGAGCCGAAAAAGTCGGAAGTAGCCCCTTCATCAATCCGGTCTTTGGCGCACAAATCTTATACAAAGAAAACTTGTAAAAAGTAAAACCGTGGCGTTATCATGGATGCATCCCGCTCTTGGCAGTAAGCCGTCCCCCACATATATGGACGCGCCGAACCCTTGGGCGTTTTCGTTTGGAGTCCCAATGCCTACTGCCATCCTGATTGACGGAGCCTACTACAGCGCCAGTAGATGCAGCGCTTGCATTGCCCGATCGCGCAGGGTGGGTATGCCAAAAAGGCGCTTGTTACCATTGGCTTTCAGGATGTAGATGCGACGTAGCGGTAACGGCTTGTATCTCTTGTTGCTGAGATTCTTGACCGCTTTCCACTTTGCCTCCGGCGTATCCCAGGTTTGGTTGTCCACACCTGGAGTTTTCCGGCCTTGATTCTCCGTAACTCGCCGAACTGCCAGCGCTTTCGCGCTGCTGGATTGAGTCAGGAGTCTCTGCAAGGTGCGAACCTTCCGCCACTCCCCTGCTTTTGCTGCCTTCGCAATACGTGTCTGTAACCTCGCGACAACTTGATAAGCCTTGACCCATTGAATCTCGTGCCAGGACTGCCAAGCCGTAGAGGCGACATCGCAATTGAACTGCGTTGCGCCAATATCAACCTCCGGTTGTATGGAGCGGGTGAAGGGAATCGAACCCTCGTTATCTGGATGGGAACCAGGAATTCTGCCATTGAACTACACCCGCTCTGGACCTTCGGAGGAAGACGCAACCGTTCCCCGGGCGTGGATTGTAGCATCAACCCCCTCGGGTTTGCGATTACACAGACCCTTCTCACGAAGAGTTACCAGATGGAAGTCAGCACGCTTTCGCTCAGGGTAGTCGTTTCATCCCATATCCCGGCAGTGCAACCTTCTTTCTGTAAATTTTCCGAGGCGAAGCCATCGGGCCGTCGAGGTCAGGGATGCAAGTCGAGATAGACCTTTCTGGTCATCCAGTCCTCGTCGCACTCG
>CAYRXO010000134.1:0-9880 GCA_964428215.1 uncultured Candidatus Accumulibacter sp.
AGGCCGGCCGCCAAGGACTAACAATGCCGCCTTTGCCCGCCATTTCAGTAGGGGGGTGATTGGTTACCATTGAGCGAGCGTGGCCAGCCACTGTGTGCGATCGGCGTCGTCGTGATAAATGTCTTCACGCCGATCCCCACGCGAAGTCACGTGATACAGCGCACCGGGAAACTCAAGTCTCGAAGGGCGGGACATGCGCGGAGTCTAGCTGGGGCAATGCTATATTGAAAGACCTGACCCCGTAACTTGCTTCCGAACTCAAATGACGGTAGGGCTTTCCCATGTGCAATCACTCCCATTTTGGCAAGATAGAGAAGTAGTGTTGCACTTGATTCTGGACTCCAGATCATGTCTATCGTGAATTGAGCCTGACCCTTTTTTACTCTTTTTTTACTTTTCTTTTTCTACTTTTTTTATCACGCCGTTTAGCTTTGCCAGTGATAAACATTCGTAATTTTCTCACTGCTATCGAAGCAGACGCGCAAATAGTCGGTATCGATTTTCAAGCCTGAACAGTAGCCAAGCTCGTAATCGTAACAATTGCTTTTGGCTGACCGTGCGGGCTCTCCGATTAGGTTGGTGACGGTTGTTTTGGGCGCTCCAACAACCAAATGATTTCTCTCCAAATCTCTGTACATCGGGCCGCGAAGACAAGCCATCTCTTTGTCTAGACAGTCTCGATCATTCTTGCAACTCAGCGCGGAAGACCAGACTGTACTGTCAAAGCTCTTTCCCATGAATGGCAGATCGTGAAAGACAAAGCGGAGAATGGGTTTCCAAAACAGGACAAGCAGCACGAGCAATACCGCAGTGGAAATGGCAACCCACTTCATGATTTTCAGGACGCGCGACATCGGGCTCTCAAGACGCATAACGTAATTTACAGGACAAAACGAACCATAAACTTTTGTTGGACTGTGCAATGACACAGTTACTTTCTGTAATATATTGATTCATAGATAGAAAATTTGCCAAGCGCATTTTCTATTTTCGCAGAACAGGCAGGCATTGCGGTCATGGCCACGCTGCCTTACGTGCAGAGGAAAGCCGGAGAGGTGTATGCGAGCGCAGCGTAGCATGACCTCATGTCTATCGTAAATTGAACCAGGTCCCTTTCTCTGGCCTCTTTTCTCTGTCTTTTCTCTGAAGATTCTTTCTGGCCAAATCATCCAAACATGGGTTCGTGTCGGGGAACGACAGGTAGCCGAGCGGTAGCCCGTCAAGTCTGGCGGGCTGCCAAGGCAGGCTGTCAGCCGCTGCAGATCGACAACTCCTGGGTGCGTGACCCGTCAGCCGGGTGGCTATCGATTGCCAATCGGGAGCATCAAAGAATCATCCCGGCGCCGACGGTGGCGTTGCTCGACTCGTCGATGACGATGAAGGCGCCGGTGCCGCGGCTTTCGGCGTAGGGATCGACGAACAAGGGTTGCGCCAGTTTGAAGCTGACGCGGGCGATGTCGTTCATCGCCAGCCGTTCGGCCGGCTGCTGTTCGAGGCTGTTGATGTCCAGGCGGTAGGCGATGCCGGCGAGCATGGCCTTGCTGTCGCGCGTGGTGTGGCGGATCAGGTATTTGCGGCGCGGGTCGAGCGCTGTTTCGGACAGCCAGCAGAGCATGGCTTCGAGTTGCTTGCCGACCGTCGGCAGTTCGTGGCTCTTGACGATCATGTCGCCGCGCGAGATGTCGATCTCGTCGGCGAGCAGCACGGTGACCGATTGTTCGGCGACGGCGCGCGGCAGGTTGGCGCCATAGATTTGCAGCGCTTTGACCTGCGTTTCGTGACCTGATGGCAGCACCGTCACCGCGTCGCCGACGGCGATTTCGCCGGACTCGACGCGGCCCATGAAGCCGCGGTAGTCGTGCAGTTCGGGGTTGGCGGCGTCCTGCGGCCGGCAGACGTATTGCACCGGGAAGCGGAATTTTTCGGTGTGCGCGCTGTGGATGGCGGTGGTGGTTTCGAGAATCTCGAACAGCGTCGGACCGGTGTACCACGGCAGATAGTTGCCGCGTTCGACGATCATTTCGCCGAGCAGTGCCGACATCGGCAGAAAACGCACGTCGCCGATGCCGAGGCTGCCGGCAAAAGCCAGGTAGTCGCGGCGGATGTGGTCGAACACTTCGGCCGAGTAGTCGACCAGGTCCATCTTGTTCACCGCGACGACGACGTGCGGAATGCCGAGCAAATGGGCCAGGTACGAGTGCCGGCGGGTTTGCGTCAGCACGCCCTTACGCGCATCGATGAGGATGATCGCCAGATCGGCGGTCGACGCGGCGGTGACCATGTTGCGCGTGTATTGTTCGTGACCCGGCGCGTCGGCGATGATGTATTTGCGCGTGCCGGTGGTGAAGTAGCGGTAGGCGACGTCGATGGTGATGCCTTGTTCGCGCTCGGCCTGCAAACCGTCGGTGAGCAGCGACAGGTCGACGGCTTGCAGGCCGCGTTTCTCGGAGGTGCGCTGGATGGCGTGCAGGGTGTCGGCGAGGATCGTCTTGCTGTCGTAGAGCAGGCGGCCGATCAGCGTGCTTTTGCCGTCATCGACGCTGCCGCAGGTGAGGAAACGCAGCAGGCCGTTGTCGGGAACGCTGTCGACGGGGATTTGTTCGATTGCGGACATCAGAAATAGCCTTCCTTCTTGCGTTGTTCCATCGATGCGTCCGAGGTCTGGTCGTCGAGCCGGGTGGCGCCGCGTTCGGTGATCGTCGTCGTCGCCGTTTCGGCGATGATCGCCGCGACGCTGTCGGCGGAGGATTCGACCGGTGCGGTGCAGGTGATGTCGCCGACGGTGCGGAAGCGCACCTGCAGCGTTTCGATCGTTTCACCGGCACGCGCCGGTGTCACTTCGGTGATCGGAAGAATGCCGCCGTGACGGCGGACGACCGGCCGCCAATGGGCGAAGTAGATCGACGGCAGGGCGAGCCGTTCGCGTTCGATGTATTGCCAGACATCGATTTCGGTCCAGTTGGAAATCGGGAAGACGCGCATGTTCTCGCCCTTGAAACTGCGCGCGTTGTACAGATCCCACAGCTCCGGCCGCTGGTTTTTCGGGTCCCATTGGCCGAATTCGTCGCGGAAGGAGAAGATGCGCTCCTTGGCGCGCGCTTTTTCCTCGTCGCGGCGCGCACCGCCGATGCAGGCGTCGAAGCCGAATTCCTCGATCGCTTCGAGCAGGGTCACCGACTGATGCTTGTTGCGCGGTTCGTCAGGCGATTTGAGGACCACCGTGCCGCGCGCCATCGAATCCTCGACCGAGCGCACGATCAGCCGTTCGCCGAGTTTGGCTGCCCGCTGGTCGCGGAAATCGGTGACTTCGCGGTAGTTGTGGCCGGTGTCGATGTGCATCAGCGGAAAGGGAAAACGGCCGGGCCGGAAGGCTTTTTCGGCGATGCGCAGCATGCAGATCGAATCCTTGCCGCCCGAAAAGAGCAGCACCGGGTTGCTGCATTGGCCGGCGACCTCGCGCATGATGTGGATGGCCTCGGATTCCAGCCAGTCGAGGTGGGAGAGAGTGACTTGCGAGAGAGTGGCGGTGGTCATGAGCGAACGAATGAACGAATGGTGGTGGCGGGGTGACAGGTCTGCAGAACGGCCTCATTCGCGCTTGAGGTGCAAGCCGCATTCCTTCGAATCCGGATTTTCCCACCACCAGCGGCCGGCGCGCACGTCTTCGCCGGGGGTGATCGCCCGTGTGCACGGCGCGCAGCCGATGCTGGGGTAGAAGCGGTCGTGCAACGCGTTGTACGGCACGTTGTTGGCGCGCAGGTAAGCCCAGATTTCGCGCTCGCTCCATTCGGCCAGCGGGTTGAATTTCTCCAGTCCACCGTCGCCGTGGGCGGCATCGAACGAACGGATCGGCAGGCCTTCGCGGGTCGTCGATTGCTGCGCGCGCAATCCGGTGATCCACGCCTTGCGGCCAGTCAGTGCGCGTTGCAAGGGTTCGACCTTGCGTACCTGGCAGCAGCTTTTGCGCCGTTCGACTGATTCGTAGAAGGCGTTGATGCCGTTTTCGCGCGTGTAGGCTTCGACGAGTTCATGGCGCGGGTAATAGAGGCGCAGGGTCAGCCCGTAATGTTTTTTGACCGCGGCGATCAGGTCGTAGGTTTCCGGCGGCAACCGGCCAGTGTCGAGCGAGAAGATTTCGATCGGCAGTTGTTCACGGACGATCAGGTCGGTCAGCACCATGTCTTCGGCGCCGAGGCTGCTGGCAAAGACGGCCGGCGAAAATTGCGCGGCAATCTCGTGCAGCAGTTGCCGGGCGCTGGCAGCACGCGCGTCAACGGCTCGCAGCAGGGCAGGATCGTCAGTCGGACGTTGCGGGATCATGCCGCTTCTCCGTGCAGACGGCGCTGGAACAAAGGCCGTGGCTGGTCGACAGCCGCCTGGTAGCTGTCGCTGAAGGCGCGCAAGCCGGCCAGTGCCTGCTCGAGATCCTTGTCGGCGCGCAGCGCGTAGGCGTCGATGCCGCAGCGACGCATATAGAACAACTGGTCCTGCAGCACATCGCCGATGGCGCGGATTTCACCCGTGTACGCGTAGCGCTCGCGCAGCAGGCGGGCGCTCGAATAGCTGCGGCCGTCGGTGAATTTGGGAAAGTCGACGCCGATCACCGGCAGGCGGGCGAGGTCGTCCGCCAGCGCTTCCGGACCTTCATCGGCGGCCAGCCAGACGCCGACCGGCGTGCCGGCCGCCAGCCATTCGTTACGGCGTGCACGCCAGACCGCCAGCGGCAACAGCGTCGCGGTGTGCGGCAAGTGGACGTCGGCTGGCGTCTCGTCGGTGGCCAGCCGCAGCACCTGCCACGGATCATCGACGATGCGCGCGTGTTTGATGATTTTAGGCATCGATCGTCTCCCGTTCTGCCGGCGCGGCGGCGTTGACCTTGGCTGTCCGTCGGCGGTCGCGTCCGAGATAGGCACGCGCTTTGAACGGTTCGACCCCGATTCGCTGCAACGTGTCGATGAAGCGTTCGCTGTCGCTGCGCGCTTCGAGATAAACACCGATCAGCGCTTCGATGACGTCAGGCACCTCGTTGGCATAGAACGACGGGCCGATCACTTTGCCGATGGTCGCGCCGTTGCCCTGCTGACCGCCAAGGGTGATCTGATACCACTCCTCGTCGTTCTTATCGACGCCGAGAATGCCGATGTTGGCGACGTGATGATGGCCGCAGGAATTCATGCAGCCGGAGATGTTGAGCGAAATGTCGCCGACATCGTAGAGGTAGTCGAGGTTGTCGAAGCGTTCCTGCACCGCCAGGGCGATCGGCCGCGAGCGGGCGTTGGCCAGCGCGCACAGGTCACCGCCCGGGCAGCAGATCATGTCGGTCAATAAGCCGAAATTGGCCGTCGCCAGCCGGTTGTCGCGCGCGACCTGCCACAGCGCGTACAGATCGCTCTGGCGCACATCGGCGAGCACGACGTTCTGTTCGTGCGTGACGCGCAGTTCGCCGAAGCTGAAACGGTCGGCGAGGTCGGCGACGACCAGCATCTGCGCGTCGCTGATGTCGCCGGGTGCGGTGCCCGGCGCTTTCAGTGTCAGCGTCACCGCAGCGTAGCCGGGGATTTTGTGCGCATGCACGTTGCGCCGGACCCAGTGGGCAAAAGCCGGTTCGGCGGCCAGTCGTGCGCGGTGCGCCGGGTCGTCGGCAGGCAGATTCTCCCAGGCGGGCGCCTGAAAATGCGCGGCCAGACGGTCGAACTCCTCGTCGGGGACGGTGTTCGGGCCGTCGCGCAGGCAAGTCCACTCTTCCTCGACCTGACGGGCGAACTCCTCGCTGCCCAGCGCCTGCACCAGGATCTTGATGCGTGCCTTGTACAGATTGTCGCGGCGGCCGTAACGGTTGTAGAGGCGCAGGATCGCTTCCAGGTAGCTGACGATGTGCCGGCGCGGCAGGAAATCGCGGATCGCTTTCGCCAGGATCGGCGTTCGCCCGAGACCGCCGCCGACGAAAACGCGAAAGCCGATTTCACCGCTCTGTGCGTCACGCACCAGTTCGAGCCCGACATCGTGTACGCGGATCACCGCCCGGTCTTCCGCCGCGGCATTGATGGCGATCTTGAATTTGCGCGGCAGGAAGGCGAATTCCGGATGAAAGGTCGACCATTGGCGCAACAACTCGCAATACGGACGCGGATCGGTCAGTTCGTCGGGCGCGACGCCGGCGAAAGGATCGGTGGTGATATTGCGGATGCAGTTGCCCGAGGTCTGCACGGCGTGCATCTCGACGCTGGCCAGCTCGCCGAGGATCGCCGGCGTCTGTTCGAGTTGCGGCCAGTTCAACTGCATGTTCTGGCGAGTGGTGAAATGACCGACGCCGCGGTCGTAGCGCCGCGAAATCTCGGCCAGTTTGCGCAACTGCCGGGCGGCGAGCATGCCGTAGGGGATGGCGATGCGCAGCATCGGACCATGACGCTGGATGTACAGCCCGTTCTGCAGACGCAAAGGGCGCAATTCGTCGTTGGACAGTTCGCCGGCCAGATGGCGGGCAATCTGATCGCTGTACTGCGCGACGCGCTCGTCGATCAGGCGTTGGTCGGTGGTGTCGTAGCGATACATCGCTCGTTCCTCGTCAATGAAGGTGTGTCTGTGGCGCTCGACGCGGGGGTCAGAGGGCGATCAGTTTACCGCCGATCAGCACCAGCATCGTCGCCAGTACCGGCCGCAGGATACGATCCGGCACTTTGGCCGAGGCGTGGCTGCCGATCCAGATACCGGGCAGCGAACCGAGCAGCAGACTGCCGAGCAGCGACCAGTCGACGCTGCCGAGCAGCCAGTGTCCGATGCCGGCGACCAGCGTCAACGGTACGGCATGCGCCACGTCGCTGCCGATGATGCGGATGGTGGAAAAGCGCGGATAGAGATAGAACAGCACCGCCACGCCGAGCGCCCCGGCGCCGACCGAGGAAATACTCACCAAAATGCCCAGCAGGGCACCGATGGCGATGGTCAGCGGCGCGCGCAATTGCGTGTGCGCGACATCGTCGGCATGCGCCAGCGCCCGCCGTTGCAATTGCTGACGGAAGAGGATCGCGCCGGCAGTCAATAGCAGTGCGATGCCGAGCGACACGGAAATGACCTGCGAGACGGCTGCGCTCTGTTTGGGCAGAAAGGACAGCGCCCAGATGGTCAGCGCGGCGGCAGGAATGCTGCCGCTGGCCAGTAGACGCGTCACTTGCCAATCGACGTGGCCTTTGCGCGCATGGACAACCGTGCCGCCGGCCTTGGTGATCGCCGCGTACAATAGATCGGTACCGACCGCTGTTGCCGGATGGACGCCGAACAGCAAGACCAGCAACGGCGTCATCAATGAGCCGCCGCCGACGCCGGTCAAACCGACGATGGCGCCGACGACGAAGCCCGACAGAGTGTACATCCAGTCCATTTCGACCTGCTTGCAAAAAGATGGCTGCATGGTAACAGCGCTGGTAATTCAAAAAAAGAATATATGGTTCGCTATTTATAACTAATTGAGCTATTGAACCGGCTTGCCGCCGATAGCGAAGGCATTTTTCCGACCCTGCGACGATTAATAGGCAAGCGGTCGAGCGCATGCTTGCTGTCAGGCAATGACGCAATACGCTTGTGGGAAATCAGCATGGCAGGATCCAGCCTACTCCTTCTGATCGACGATATCGCCAGCGTTCTCGACGACGTCGCCGTTTTGACCAAAGTCGCTGCCAAAAAGACGGCCGGCGTTCTCGGCGACGATCTGGCGCTCAACGCGCAACAGGTGGCCGGCGTGCGCGCCGAACGTGAATTGCCGGTCGTTTGGGCAGTGGCCATCGGCTCGTTGAAAAACAAACTGATTCTCATCCCGGCTGCCCTGGCGGTCAGCCGGCTGCTGCCGACGGCAGTGATACCCCTGCTGATGATCGGCGGCCTGTATCTTTGTTACGAAGGCGTCGAGAAGCTGGCGCACAAATGGCTGCACAAACCGGGTGAACACGAAGCCGAACATGCCGCCGAACTCGCCGCGCTGGCCGATGAGAGCGTCGATATGGCGGCCTTCGAAGCCGACAAGATCAAGAGCGCCATCCGTACCGATTTCGTACTCTCGGCCGAAATCGTCGTCATCGCGCTGGGAACGGTCGCCGATGCACCGTTCAGCACGCAGGCCGTGGTACTTTCCGGCATCGGGTTGCTGATGACCGTCGGTGTTTATGGTGTCGTTGCCGGGATCGTCAAGCTGGACGACATTGGTTTCTATCTAATGAAACGCTCCGGCACGCTCGCGCGGGCGATTGGCAAAAGCCTGGTGCTCGCCGCGCCGCGCTTGATGAAAGCCCTGACCGTCATCGGGACGGCAGCGATGTTCCTGGTCGGCGGCGGCATCCTCAGTCACGGCATCCCGCCGCTGCATCACGGGATAGCTGAATTCGCCCTGACGGCCGGCAGTGTCGGGCGCTTGCTTCTGCCGCCGATTTTCGATCTGCTGACCGGTCTGCTCGCCGGTGCCGTCAGTTTGCTTGCCGTGCGTGCATTCGGCGCGCTATACGGAAGAGGGCGGTCGGGACCGACCTGATTGGCGACCTTGCCTGCATAATGAGCGTTCGCCGCGTGTTGGCTGGCGAATCCAAGCCAGTGGACAGACCGGAAATGTTCTTTCTTGCGTCGCACCGACGGATGTCGCACTATGAATAATGAACGGTTTCGCCGCGTCGATTCATCCTTTCAGGACGTTGCGCCGCCGCAGGAGTGCTGACTTTATCCGTGCGAGTATTCCATGAACCCACTGGCAATCACTGACCAGGAATTTACGCTTTTTCAACGGTTGATCTACAAGATTGCCGGCATTGATCTCGCCGACAGCAAAAAAGTGCTGCTTGTCGGTCGCTTGCAGCGTCGCTTGCGCGAGCATCAACTCACCTCCTTCAGCGAATATTACCGTCTGGTCACCAGCGGCAAACATCCGCAGGAGCTGCAGACGATGGTCGATTTGTTGACCACCAACGAAACCTATTTTTTCCGCGAGCCGCGACATTTCGATTTCCTGCGAGACGAAATCCTGCCGCGGCGTCCGCGCAGCGAACGATTCCGAATCTGGAGTGCCGCCAGTTCGAGCGGCGAAGAAGCCTACACCCTGGCGATGGTACTGGCCGAAGCGATGCCAATCGGCGCTTGGAAAGTGTTCGGTTCGGACATCAGTACCCAGGTGCTCGACAAGGCACGCAACGGTCAGTATTCACTGGAGCGTACGCAGGGAATTCCTCCGGCGTTGATGCGCAAGTACTGTCTGAAGGGCGTTCGTTCGAACGAAGGCACCTTCATGGTCGCGCCGGCATTGCGGGAACACGTCACCTTCGGACAGATCAACCTGACCCGTCCGGTCAGCCGCGAGCTTGGTCTGTTCAATGTCATCTTTCTACGCAACGTCATGATTTATTTTGACGCGGAGACCAAGCGCAAGGTGGTCGGCCATCTGTTGCCACACTTGGTCTCCGGTGGTCACTTCATCGTCGGTCATTCGGAATCATTGAATTCGATCAACGATACGATGCTTCTGGTACAGCCGACGATTTATCGGAAACCCTGAGGACGGTTTCAAGTCCGAAGAGCAACGAGTTGAGGAAAGTGCTGCTTGAAGTCGAAAGACTCCGGCATGAACACCTCGGCAGGGCATAGCCAGTTGGAAGATTTGCGCAGCCGGGTGTCGAGTTGCCAAGCGAGAGCGTCGAGTTCGTCCCGGGAGAAGCCCGACAGATCGGATCTCTTCGGGAGAGACTGTCGAAGAGCCGTTGCTGCTCTCGTCGATGCCGCGCTGCCAACAAAGGCTGTGGGATCGGCGAAATAGGCCCCACCCGGATCCGTTCCATCAGGCGTTCGTGTTGCGCTATACCAAGATCGGTCATAAACGACTTTAATTATCCTGTCTAATAGCATGTAG
>CAYRXO010000135.1:0-9749 GCA_964428215.1 uncultured Candidatus Accumulibacter sp.
CTCAAAAAGCCAGTGTGATCCTGCGCGCCCAGGGGTGGGCGCACTGAACGCTTACGCTATTTCACGGTCAGCAGGCTGTCATCCCACTTGGCATGTTTTTCGTAGCCCAGCAAATTGGTGATCGTTGCGGCGATGTTTGACAGACCGGCCTCAGCAGTCTGGCGCAAGCCCAGTTTGCCGCCGCTGACATTGTCGTAGAGGACCAACGGTACCGGGTTGAGGGTGTGCGAGGTCTTGGCCTTGAACGAGCCGTCCGGGTTCTTCGCCGGCTGCTTGGATTTCTTGTCGATCTCGTACATTTCGTCGGCGTTGCCGTGGTCGGCAGTGATCAGCGCGATCCCGCCCAGAGCGTCGATGACCGGCAGGATGCGCGCCAGTTGCAGGTCGACCGCTTCGATGGCCATCGTCGCCGCGCGGAAGCTGCCGGTATGGCCGACCATGTCGCCGTTGGCGAAATTGCAGCGCAAGGTCCGGAATTCACCGCTTTTCAGCGCGGCGATCATCGCGTCGGCGATTTCGGCGGCCTTCATCCACGGGCGCTGTTCGAAGGGGACGACATCGCTCGGCACTTCCCGGTAGGTTTCGCCGTCGAATTTGTTCGAGCGGTTGCCGTTCCAGAAATAGGTTACGTGGCCGAATTTCTGCGTTTCCGAGCAGGCGAACTGGCTGATCCCGGTCTTGGCGAACCATTCGCCCATGGTGTCGAGGATCGCCGGCGGGTCGACCAGAAAACGTCTGGGCAGTTTGAGATCGCCGTCGTACTGCAGCATGCCGGCGTAAGTCACTTTCGGCAGCCGCTGACGATCAAATTTGTCGAAATCGGCTTCTTCGAATGCGCGGGTGATTTCGATCGAACGGTCTCCACGGAAGTTGAAAAAGATGACCGAATCGCCGTCCTCGATGGTGCCGACTGCCTTGCCGTTGCTGGCGATGACGAACGGTGGCAGATCCTGGTCGATGGTGCCGGGAAATTGCTGGCGCAACGCTTCAACGGCAGCCGAAGCGCTGGCGAACTGCTGTCCGTTGCCGAGGACATGCGTCTGCCAGCCGTCAGCGACCATCTGCCAGTTGGCTTCGTAACGGTCCATAGTGATGTTCATCCGGCCGCCGCCCGAAGCGATGCGCGCGTCGAAGCCGCTGCCGCTCAATTCGGCAAGAAATGTTTCGAAGGGCTGGATGTACTCGAGGGCGCTGGTTTCGGGCACGTCGCGGCCATCAAGCAGAATATGCACTCGGACGGTGGCCACCGCTTCCGCCTTGGCGCGTTCGATCATCGCCCGCAGATGGTCGATGTGGCTGTGCACGTTGCCATCCGAGAACAGACCGATGAAATGGATGACGCCGCGCCCGGTTTTGGCGCCAGCGACGATTTCCTGCCAGGCCGTGCCCTGCCAGATCGAACCGCTGGCGATGGCATCGGCGACCAGCGCGGCGCCCTGACTATAGACCTGGCCGGCGCCGATAGCGTTGTGGCCGACCTCCGAATTGCCCATGTCTTCGTCGGATGGCATGCCGACGGCCGTGCCGTGCGCGCGCAGGGTGATGTTCGGATAATCGGCGAACAACCGGTCGAGCGTCGGTTTGCGGGCGGCGGCGATGGCACTGCCGAGCTCCGATTTGGCGATGCCATAGCCGTCCATGACGATGGTGACGATAGGTCCCTGGATACCAGGGAAAGTGGCTGATTTCTGCAGCATGATGGATTCCTGGGGAATTGAAAGGAACGTGACAGGGTCGCCTGAAGCTCGCGCCGGCGACATCCAGCGCAGTATACCGCAAGCCGATTAGTACGGACAAACAAACAAATGCAATTAAATAAAAGATATAGTCTGCATCACCGGGTTTGGCCATGCCCGGCTGAACAACGGCGTCCGCTTTCCATGCACCATCTGCCGTTCGGGGGAAAGACCGATTGGCCGGCCAACACATTCCCGGCCTCGCGCAACGAATTACCGGATTCATTCCCTGCTCATCAATCTATGAAAAATAATGTAAAATATTGACTTGTTTGCTATTTTCCCACGGCGAAGAATTAACATGCGAGCCAATTAAACGCGTCTCGCCGTTTTCACTTGACAAAAAACAAAAGGTGTCCCGATGGCAAAAAGGAAAGAACGGTTCATTCCCCGCATTCTGGCCTTCGTATTGTCGGCATCGCTCATGCCGACCGCCGACGTCGTTTGGGCGGACGAGGTCAAAAGCCCGGCCGGACAACCGAGCGCTGCGGCATCGACGGCCGTCGATGCCGCACCCGCGGCAGCCGATGCTGCGGCAGCGGGTGATGACTCGTTGCCGGTGTGGTCGGAAACGACACTGACCGGGGATTGGCAGGGTCGGCGCAAGCAGTTGGCCGAGGCCGGCTGGCAGATCAGTCTCCTCTATACCGCCGATTTTCTGCATAACTATCGCGGTGGCTTCCAACGCGGGAGCGCATTCGGCGGGCATAGCGATCTGATCGTGCAGTTTGATGGCGAAAAGTCGATAGGGTGGCAGGGCGGCTCGGGGTATCTGCAATTTATCAGCAACAGCGGCGGGCGTTTCAACCAGACGCACGTCAACAGTCTGATGGGTGTGGACAATTTCGAGGCGCCGGTCAACCGCAGCGGCTTTTTCCGGGCATGGCTGCAGCAGTCGTTGTGGGACGACCGTGTCTCCCTCCGCGCAGGGCTCTATCCGGTGGATACCGAGTTTTATGTTACCGATTCGTCGGGGGTTTTTCTGCATCCCTCCTATGGCATGGCAGCCGAGCCGTCCTCTTTCGGCACCCGCGCTGGACCACCGATTTATCCGACCAGCGCCTACGGGGTGCGCCTGCGGGTTGCCCCGAGTCCCGCCTGGTACGCCATGCTGGCCATGACGCGCGGCGTACCTGCCGACCCTGCCGGCAGCGCACCCAACGCCGGGGCAAATGTCAGCTGGCGAAACAGCAGCGGCAGCCTGACCCTCGGCGAAGTCGGCTTCAATCCCGTCCGTTCCGGCCTGTTCGCCGAACAGGCGGCAACGAAAAGCGAACAGAAGCCCACGGGCGAGCAGGCGCCGGAGAAGAGCGATGACTTTCCGCCGATCAGCAAGGTGGCGGTGGGCGCTTGGCGTTTTGCACCCAGGCAGCCGCAAATGACAGTTGTCGATGCCAACGGAGACACGTTGGCTGCCGGCCATTGGGGCACTTATTTGCTTGCTGAGCAGACGGTCTATCGTTTTGATCACGCGTCGCGCGACATAACGCTGTTTTTCCGCGCCGGCATGACCGATGGCCGGACCGTACAGCTCGATCGATCAGCGAGTTTCGGATTGAGCTGGCGCGGACCGTTTGCCGGACGAGAGAAAGATACTTTCGGCGTGGCGACGACGCGTAGCCATGCCGGACGGCAGGGGCGAGAGCTACTGAGCCAAAATCAACCAGGCCAGCCATTGACCTCGGAAACGGAAACAGTCGTCGAAATGACCTATCAGGCCCAGGTCATGTCCGGCGTGATCGTGCAACCGATGTTGCAGCGGATTTTCAATCCCGGGCTGAATCTAGCGCACTCGACGGTGGCTGGAGCGCGTATTCAGTTATCGTTTTAGCCAGATCGATCCCGTTTGCGAGTCATTGTCCGGCAACCGCTTGACCGCTGGCGGGGTTGATGCAGCATTGGCCGGGACGCTTGTTGCGGATGAGGAAGACTGCTCAGGCTGGACTTTTGCCTTCACCTTTCCATCAGTCGGAGCAAGCGTGCGAGTTGTAGAAGTGGCATGCAGTTTATTGTTCTGCGAACGTACGTTCGGCTGATCGAAATCTTTGCTTACAGGTTTCGGCTTTATTGCATAGAGATCTTGAGCCCGTTTCAAGGCTCGCTGTTTGAAGATCGCCAGCGAGATATAGCCAACGAAAAGGCTGACGATAAACACCCAGAACAAGGGGTAACCGAGAATTTCCTTGAGCAATTGGATCAGCTGGAACAGCGGGTTGAAAGATACTTTTCCATTACCGCTGGCGTCATGCTCGGCAAGCATCGCCAGTTCGGCATTGCTGCGTCTGGCATCGTAATCGACCAATACTTGCGACACATCGCCGTAGTTGATAGCAATGCCACCGCCTTGTGGTCCCATGAAGACGTCGACGCCAGCAATAGACAGGCGTCGCCGGCCCTCACTGTCGACACGCATGCCCGTCGCATCGCCAATCGTTTCGGCCATTCCCCGATAAAAATCGTCAATCGACTCGGAAATTTCCAGCGGCATTGCATGGCTTGACAACGATCTCGAGGCGTCGGCTTGGCGCCAGAAAGCCTGGGAACTGGCAGACAAATTGCCCTGTTCAATGCTTCTGAAGGAAGCCAACTGGTCGCTGATTGCCTCTGGGTTACTGTCCTGGCGATGCGACTCTGCTTGCAGTGACGTCGAACCAGCCCCGAATGAACCTCCGGATCTACGCGAGATTATTTCTTCCATAGGCAAGGGTGCAGCCTGCAGCTGACGATCACCGGACAACAGCTCAAGTTTCGATTCCACTTGCGGCGCATCGATGCTGTCAACGGACAATGGAAGGGCCATCGCTGGACCGATTGGCACAGAGATGACTAAGCAACTGATCATCAGACGAAAACTTTGCTGGACAAACATCGCTGTCTTTTTTCAGGCGCTACAGACCATTGGCAACACGCAATAAATGGGCCATCTCAACTATGATTATTTATTCAGTTTGTTGCGGTCAAAGCATAGTTAAGGATCGCTCGAGATGTCAAATTTGCCGACAACGACAGCTTCGCTGATGCCAATCCCGAAGCTGGCGACGGCATAGCAGCCATTGAGCGCAGGAGTTGATCCGACTGCTATCAGAGTAGAGCGGATAAGGGGGGGCGCCAACTTGCAGTACGTAAATGGTGTTTAGATAATATTACCCATTGAAATGCCAAGCATTTCTTCTCTCTCCTTCGCATCGGTCGCTGGCAGTCGGGCATGCTGTCAAGAGAATCGTCCGCAAAGAATTCCGCGGCAAGAAAGCGCAAGGCGGGCAGCGAACAACGTCTTGATTTGCTCGCGCAGTCATTTATTCAGATCCTACATAATTGTGCCGAAGGATCGTCAGCGCGGAATTGTTTTGTACGACCATGCTCGTAACGCCGTAGCACTTACCGGCAGATACCGGCATGGTCACGACTGAATTGCCCCGGGTTTTGTAGAGGCTCCGTAGTTTAAGTACAGGCGGGTTCGGCCTGTCGTGTGAGTTGCAGATAACACCGATTCTCAGCCTCGGCGGGTGGGATGTGACCGATAGGCTCAAGGAGTCGGTGATGATTGAATCAAGTCACCCATTCGAGGGTGGCGAGTTCCAATGATTCCAAGGTTTTCCACGGTGCCCGGCGGTGGATCAACTCGGCCTTATAGAGGCCGTTGATCGTTTCGGCCAAGGGAAGCGCTGATTAAATCGTGTTACAAAATTTCGACATCAGTACAACCAATGGGTTAGGCTGCCATCTTGGGGCGAAAATCGATTTAATCAGTGCTTCCCAAGGCGTTGTCGTAGCTGTCGCCCTTGCTGCCCACCGAGGGCTCGATGCCGGCTTCGCATAGGCATTCGGAATAGCGGATGGAAACGTACTGGGAGCCGCGATCCGAATGATGGATGAGGTTGGCATCAAGCTCCGGCTGGCGCGCGTAGAGCGCCTGTTCCAAGGCATCGAGAACGAAGTCGGTGCGCATTGAACGGCTGACCCACCCACCGACGATCCGGCGGGCAAAGACGTCAATGACGAAGGCGGCATAGACAAAACCCTGCCAGGTCGAAACGTAGGTGAAATCCGATACCCAGAGCTGATTCGGGCGGTCCGCCTTGGATATCCGATTGACCCGATCCAGCGGACAGGGGGTCTGGGCATCGCCATAGGTGGGGCGAATGACCTTCCCGCGCATGACGCCGCGCCACCCGAGACGACGCATCAACCGTTCGACGGTACAACGCGCCACCTCAATGCCTTCACGCGGCAACTGCCGCCAAACCTTGTCCGCGCCGTACACTTGAAAGTTGGTCTGCCAAACTTGTTGACTATGTGGGATCAGAAATTCATCCCGCCGGGCTCGGGCGTTACGCAGCGACGGGTTGCGCTGACGGGCGACATGGCGCCAGTAGGCGGACGGGGCGACCCACAAACACTTGCAGATCGGCTCGACCCCGAAACGCTCACGGTGTTGGTCGATGAACGACCTCACTTCTTCTTGAGGCGATCGAGCTCCGCCTGCGCGAAAAAAGCACTGGCCAGTCGAAGGATCTCGTTGACCTGACGCAGTTCCTTGACCTCGCGTTCCAGTGCCTGGATTCGCTCGCGTTCGGCCAAGGGCACGCCATCGCGCACACCGGTTTCGATCTCGTGTTTCCTGGCCCAGTCATACAGCGTGGTGCCGGCACAGCCGATCTTCGGGGCGATCGATTCGACCGCCGACCATAGCGAAGGATAATCCTTACGCGCCTCCTCGACCAGCCGTACGGCACGCTCTCTGACTTCGGGTGAGTATTTGTTCGTCTTGTTCATGGCTCCATTCTCTCAGGTCATGGAGCCTCCTCAATTCCCGGGGCGATTCACCCGGCCAGCGCCTTGCAATCGTCCCGCCAGGTGCGGGCATTTGCCAGCGAATAGGTAGGGTAGTCGCCCAGCGTGATTTTTTCCTGCTTGCTTCCGCGCCCACCTACCCGGTAGCGCAGCCGCCAAGCCTTCACGCCGCCCGGCATGACTTCAAGATGAAGCCCGCCTTCATCCGTTTCGATGTACGGCTTTTCGCCCGGCTTGAGATTCCGCAGCTTCGTATCTGATAGCGCCATGATCCACACTCCCGCCCCGTGCTCCCATGGAAACGGCGTCGATCATGGGAACACCAATCAACCATGGGAACACATGCCTGAAATCCAGTACCCGCAAGGTATTCAGCCACATTGCACCCACCTTGTGTTCCCATGGAAACCTGAAATCACCGTCTTCCGAAAAGGCCACTTGGGAACACAGAAGCGTCACCATGGAACACTTCAGACAGCCATGGGAACACTCTTGGGAACACATTTTGGCGGATTGCTGTGGAACATACAAACCTTCTGCATAACAAAAAACCCGTATTTACGCGGGTTTCAAGGCGATTCGCGGAAGGCTGCGGACTATGCCGGAATGCTCGCTATTTTCCAATACAAAATCGACCGAAAATTTCGCCCAATAAGTCGTCAGCCGTAAAAGGGCCGGTTATCGAAGCAAGACAATGCTGTGCCAGGCGAAGTTCTTCGGCAAACAATTCGAGTCTTTGCAGGCACTCTTGCGCCGCGTCGAGATGTTGCTGCGCCTCATGCAAAGCGTGCAAATGGCGCTTTCTGGCGATGAACACGTCTTCGGCCGGGTGCCAGCCGGCGATACGCAGCAGTTCTTCTCGTAATAGATCGACACCGGTGCCTGATTTGGCGGATAAGCTGATAATCGACCTGGCAGGTTCTGTGCGACGTTCGGGAATGCGGCCTGTCAGGTCGATTTTGTTGTACACCGTGACACAAGTGATTTGCTCAGGTAATTGAGCAATGATTGCCTGTTCAGCCGCACCGATTCCTTCGCGCGCATCGACGAGCAACAGGACCACATCGGCCCGATCGATGGCCTGCCAGGCGCGTTCAATGCCGATTTGTTCGATGTGATCGCTGGTGGCACGCAATCCGGCGGTATCGGTGAGGTGCAAAGGAATGCCGGCAAGCTGCAGAACGCCGCGCACCGGATCGCGCGTCGTCCCCGGCTGCGGGGTGACGATGGCCAGATCGTCGCCGGCTAGGCGGTTGAGCAGACTGGATTTGCCGACGTTCGGCTGACCGGCAAGAACGACGTGTAGACCGCTCTGCAACAGGCTGCCCTGTGTGGCGCGATCCAGCACTTGTGCCAGACGCTGCTGCAGTCGGTCGAGGCGTCCGCAGGCGTCGGCGGCTGCCAGAAAATCGATTTCTTCTTCCGGGAAATCGAGCGTCGCTTCGACCAAAGCACGCAGTTCGATCAGTTGGGAAAGAAGCAAATTGATTTCTTTTGAGAATTCACCCTGCAGAGAACGCGCGGCGCTACGCGCGGCCGCGGCGGTGGTGGCGTCGATCAGGTCGATCACCGCTTCGGTCTGCGTCAGATCGATCTTGCCGTTGAGATAGGCGCGCCGGGTGAATTCTCCGGGTTCGGCGAGCCGGGCGCCCAGTTCGAGACAGCGGGCGAGCAGCAACTGCATGACCAGCGGACCACCATGGCCGTGCAGTTCGAGCACGTCTTCGCCAGTGAAAGAATGTGGTGCGGGGAAGTAAAGCAGCAAACCGCTGTCGATGACTTGGTTTTCGGCGTCGCGGAAGACGGCGACGCCGGCCTGACGCGGCGCCGGCGATTTGCCAGTCAGGGTGTTGGCAAAGGCCAACAGCTTGTTGCCCGAAACCCGTACCACTCCGATGCCACCGCGACCCGGCGCGGTGGCGATGGCGGCGATCGTCTCTCGGCCCGCTGCCGCGTCAGGCTTTGCTGTCGTTGGCTGCTTTCCCGCCACCCTCGATCATCCGGGTGATCTGCCATTGCTGGGCAATGGAGAGGATGTTGTTGACCACCCAGTAAAGCACCAGGCCAGCCGGGAAGAAGAAGAACATCGCGCCGAAAATGAACGGCATCATCATCATCACCTTGGCCTGGATCGGATCCGGCGGCGTCGGGTTGAGCTTGGTCTGGATCAGCATGGTGGCCATCATCACCACCGGCAGGATGTAGAACGGATCGGCCGAGGCCAGGTCGTGGATCCACAGGATCCACGGCGCGCCGCGCATTTCGACGGCGCCCAGCAGGACCCAGTAGAGGGCGATGAACACCGGGATCTGGATCAGGATCGGCAGGCAGCCGCCCAGCGGATTGACCTTCTCCGTCTGGTACAGCTTCATCATCTCCTGGTTCAGCCGTTGGCGGTCGTCGGCATAGCGCTCCTTGAGCTGCATCAGCCGCGGCGTGAGCACGCGCATCTTGGCCATCGACTTGTAGGAGGCCGCCGACAGCGGGTAGAAGGCCGCCTTGATGCCGACGGTCAGCAGCACAATGGCCCAGCCCCAATTGCCCACCAGCTTGTGGATCGCCTCCAGGGCCCAGAAGATGGGCGCGGCAACGACGGTCAGCCAGCCATAGTCGACCACCAGTTCGAGGCCCGGGGCGACCGGCTTGAGGATGGCGTGTTCCTGGGGACCGGCGAAAAGGGACACCACCGTGCTGGCCTTGGCGCCGGGCGCCACTTGGGCCACGGGGACGATGACGCCGGCCTGGAAGACATTGCCGCCGCCTTCGACCTTGCGCATGTAGAACTCGCGGGGGGTATCGCCCTGGGGCACCCAGGCGGCGACGAAATAGTGCTGGACCATGGCCAGCCAGCCATCCTTGGCGGTCTTGGTGAATTTGGCCTTGTCCTTGGCCACGTCCTCGAAGCTGATCTTCTGGTATTTGTCGGCGTCGGTGAACACGGCCGGACCGGTGAAGGTCGACACCATCTTGGTCTCGCCTTCCGGGGCCTGATCGTCCCGCTGCAGCTGGAAATAGGCGTGGGGGGCAAGGGCCTTGTCGCTGCCGTTGTCCACTTCACAGGCCACATCCACCAGGTAGGAGCCGCGCCGGAAGGTGAAGATCTTGGCGACGTCGGCGCCATTCCCGGCTTTCGCTTCAAGGCGCACCTTGAGTTCATCGGCGCCTTCGGCCAGTTTCAGCGGTCCATCGACCAGGCGAAACTTCGTACGGTGATTGGGG
>CAYRXO010000136.1:0-9673 GCA_964428215.1 uncultured Candidatus Accumulibacter sp.
GCTCGGTGCCGAAGGAATGCTTTTTTCGCGGATGATGATCCGTCCGCCTTCGATTCTGAAATAGCCGCGATTCTCCAGGTCTTTCATCACCCGGCTGACCATTTCGCGCGAGGCGCCGATCATCTTGGCGATGTCCTGTTTGGTCAGGCGGCGCTTGATGACGTATTGACCGCGTTCGTCTTCCGAAAAATCGATCAGCAGCTTGGCGACGCGACCATAGACATCCATCAGCGCCAGGCTTTCGATGTTGCGGTCGGCTTCGCGCAGCCGTTGTACCAGACTCTTCATGATGTTCAGGCAGAGATCGAAGTTTTCCGACAAACAACGGATGAAGTCGGCTTTGGTGATCACCAGCAGTTCGCAGGTCTCGGTGGCCATCACATCGGCAGAACGCGGGCTGCCGTCGATCAGACCCATTTCACCGAAGAATTCGCCGGGCCCGAGCAGGGTCAGGATCACTTCGCGTCCTTCCTCGTCGCTGTTGAGCACCTTGGCGCTGCCGCTGATCAACACATACAGCGAATCGGTACTTTCGCCGGCGCGGACGATGGTCGTCTGCCGCGCCACCCGGCGATGGAAGGCCACTTTGGCGATTTGTTCGAGCTGGACGTCCGGGACGCCGGCAAACATCGGAATACTATGCAGCAAAATTAAACTGGGTCCGCGCCTGGGCTGTTCGACCTGGGTGTTCATGGGGCATTCTCTCGTCAATTGAAGTGATTTCTTTCAAAGGCTTGCGCTTGGATTATAAGTCACTTTACCCGCTTTAACAGAAAAGATGGCGGAAAGTCGCCTGCAGCGGTCTGTCCGGGCCGGTTATAATTTTTTCCTTTTCCCATTTTGCGAGCTTAGCCGAAATGCCTGATAACTCTCGCCACTGCCGCTTGCTGATCCTCGGTTCCGGTCCCGCCGGCTATACCGCCGCCGTTTATGCGGCGCGTGCCAACCTCAAACCGGTGCTGGTCACCGGCATGGCGCAGGGGGGGCAACTGATGACCACCACCGACGTCGACAACTGGCCCGCCGATCCGACCGGCGTGCAAGGTCCGGTACTGATGCAGCGTTTCGAAGAACACGCGCGGCGTTTCGAGGCAGAAATCATTTTCGATCACATCAATGTCGCCCGTCTGCAGGAACGGCCTTTCGTTCTCGAAGGCGATAGCGGGATTTACTCCTGTGACGCGCTGATCATCGCCACCGGGGCATCGGCGCAATACCTTGGTTTGCCTTCCGAAGAGAAATTTGCCGGTCGCGGCGTTTCGGCCTGCGCCACCTGCGACGGATTTTTTTACCGCGGCCAGCCGGTGGCGGTGATCGGCGGCGGCAATACCGCCGTCGAGGAAGCGCTCTATCTGGCGAACATCGCCAGTCACGTCACCTTGGTGCATCGGCGCGACAAATTGCGCGGCGAACGCATTCTGCAGGACAAACTGTTCGCCAAGGAGCAAGCGGGCAAGGTGAGCATCCGCTGGAACTGCACCCTCGATGAAATTCTCGGCGACGCGACCGGGGTGACCGGCATCCGCATCCAGGACAAACTGCGCGGCGTCAGCGAAGACTTGGCGGTGAAAGGCGTCTTCATCGCCATTGGCCATCGGCCGAACACCGAGCTGTTCGTCGATCAACTGGCGATGGAAGAGGGCTATCTGGTCACCGCCAGCGGACGTAATGGTAATGTTACTGCCACCTCGATCGACGGTGTCTTTGCTGCCGGGGACGTGCAGGACAATGTTTACCGGCAAGCCTGCACTTCGGCGGGCAGCGGCTGCATGGCCGCGCTCGACGCCGAGCGTTATCTCGACAATCTCGGCTTGGCCGGCTGAACGGCAGCCTGCCGAGGCGGTTGGTCGAGAGCGATGCGCATGTCAACATTGGGCATTCGGCGTGGGAACAAGGTGGGTGCCCTGTTGCCGAGCACCGACGATCTGGCGGCTTTTCAGGCGGCTGTTGTCGGCACGGTGCCCTTGCCGCCGCACAACCGCTGCATTTTCGAGCCGCCGAAACCAAGTGCGCGTCCGCGGCAGCGCGAGCGCGACGAGGCGGCGGTAATCAGCGAGCTGTCGCATGGACCGCTGGCGGTCGACGACTGGCTGGATCTCGGCGGCGCCCCCTCGTTTCTGCGTGACGGCGTCGCACGCAACGTCTTGCGCGACCTGCGCCGCGGGCGCTGGAGCATTCAGGATCATCTCGATCTGCATGGCTGCAACCGTCACGAAGCGCATCATTTGGTTGCCGCGTTCGTTGCCGCGGCACTGAACGGCGGCAAGCGTTGTCTACGCATCGTCCATGGACGCGGTCACGGTTCGCCCGGTCGCGAAGCGATCTTGCGCAATCTGGTCAAACGCTGGTTGAGCCGCCATCGCGACGTGCTGGCTTTCTGCCACCCGCCAGCCAACGACGGAGGGGACGGCGCCTTGTGGGTCCTGCTGAAGGCGGCCAGAACGATTGAACGTCGATAACATGCAAGTCGTCGGGCAAAACACTCTTTGCACCGTTTTCCGAGGCAGTCGCGGGGGGCACTCAGTCGCCTGGCGACTTGCGCATTCTTTGAACTGGAACTCTGTCATGACCGATCTTTTCTCCGAACTGAATCTGGGCGCCATTGAGGCCCCGAACCGCATTTTCATGGCGCCGCTGACCCGTTGCCGGGCCGGCGAGCAACACGTCGCCAATGCCTTGATGGCAGAGCACTATGCGCAGCGGGCGAGCGCCGGCCTGCTGATCGCCGAAGCGACGATGATTATGGCCGGCAATTCGGCTTTCTGGCGCGAGCCGGCCATCTACTCGGCCGAGCAGATCGCCGGCTGGCGCTTGGTAACCGACGCCGTGCATGCCGCCGGCGGACGCATCTTTCTGCAACTCTGGCACGGCGGCCGCGCCTGTCATCCCTTGCTCAACGCCGGGCAGCAACCGGTCAGCGCCAGCGCGCTCGCCATCCGTGGCGACGAAGTGCATACCCCGGCCGGCAAGCAGCCGTACGTCGTGCCGCGTGTGCTGCGCGACGACGAAATCCCTGCCATCGTCGAAGGTTTCCGGCGGGCGGCGGTGAATGCGCAGCAAGCCGGCTTCGACGGTGTCGAAGTTCATGGCGCCAACGGCTATCTGCTCGACCAATTTCTGCGCGACGGCAGCAACCGCCGCGACGGCGACTACGGGGGGAGCCGGGAAAACCGCGCGCGGCTGCTGTTCGAAGTGCTGGCTGCCGTCAGCCCGGTCTGGGGCAGCGATCGTGTCGGTTTGCGACTTTCGCCCCTCAACAGTTATAACGACATGATCGACAGCGACCCGGTCGGACTGGTGACCTGGCTGGCCGAGCGGCTCAACGACTTCGATCTGGCGTATCTGCACCTGATGCGCGGCGATTTTCTCGGCCAACAGAGTGGCGAGGTGATGGCGCCCGTCCGCGCCGCCTATCGCGGTGTGTTGATCGGCAATATGGGCTATTCGCCCGACGAAGCGGCGACGGCCGTCGCCGAGGGCCGACTCGACGCCGTCGCTTTCGGCACCGCATTCCTGGCCAACCCCGATCTGCCGGCGCGGATACAGGCCGATGCGTCTTTGAATCGTGCGAACCCGCAGACATTTTATTCGGCCGGCCCCGTGGGTTACACCGACTACCCATTCCTGGACGGACGTTGAGAGTTGAACTGTGCCGCGGTTTTGACGTTGTAAAATCCCGCTACTGGCTGGCGGCGGGAGTCGTGTAAAGGAGAGTCGACATGGAACGGGTTTCTGACATTGAAAAGGCGATTGGTGCCCATGTGCACTGGATGTCGTGGTTGCGGCAATCCGTGCTCGCCATCCTGGAATCAATAGGTACGAAGAACCGTTTCGACATTGCCAAAATCCGCTCCTGCGAAAGCTGTGACCTCGGCAAATGGCTGGAAGGTGCCCAGTGGATGCTGCAGGATAGTCACAATCACAGCTATCGCAAAGTACGGCGCCTGCACGCCGAATTTCACGAAGCGTCGGCGCGCGTCATCGAACTGGCGCTGTCGGGCAACATCATGCAAGCCTATACCTTGCTGTACGGCGATTTTCTGGCGATTTCAGGCCGTCTGGTGCTCGCCTTGCGCGCCTGGCAAACCGAGTTGCTGACGCAAATCTGGTGGCAGCAAAACGCGGACGATCAATGATCGCCCTGTCGTCTAACGGTGCATATGGTGGCCGGCGAATTCGTCGAGACGACGTAGCCGGCGACTGAGTTCCCGTGCCAGATTGAGCACGATCAGGGTGAAGGTCGGCATGTCCGACTGGTAGATTTTCAACAGGTCGCCGTTGGACAGCGAAAGCGCGTTGACCGGCTCCAGCGTGCGAATGCTCGCCGAACGGGCCTGCATGTCGATCACTTCCATTTCACCAAAAACGTCTCCTTTGCGCAGGACAGCGATGCGATTGCCGAGCGGGTCTTCGGCGGTAACGTCATTTTTCAGCACCTCGACGCTGCCGCGACAGATGACGAACAAGGTGTCACCGTCGTCGCCTTCGCGGACGATCACCGACCCGGGAGCAAAATCGAACTCGCGGAACAAGGGTATGATCGCCTGCATGGCCGTATCGGTGACGCCGCCAAACAAGGGTTGCTGCTGCAGAAAAGCGATGGTTTCCATGCCGACTCCCTGGGCGCAAAGCGCGCATCTGTACAGATCTCAGCCGCTATTTTGCGCCTGATTTTGCGCCTGATCGAGCCTTTGGTGGCAGCGGAAGACGGTTTGCGCTTTGTCTCGGCTTTTCCAGCGCGCGAACGGCTGCCAGGCAATCGGCGTGGCAAGTGGCGCTAATCACTGCGGGATGCGCCGGATTCCGGTCCGTTGCGCACCAGTGCGTAGTCGCTGCCACGCACGCCACGCAGGACCATCTCGGTAGCATCCGCCGTATTGCCCAGCGCTTCCAGTGCTTCAGCGGCCAGCCGCAGGCTGGCTTCGAGAGTTTCCGGAAACGCCTGGCTGACCCCGGCCTGCAGCAAGGCGTCGCACATGGCCAGATCGCGCGCGCGCGCAACGATCTGCAAATCCGGGAAATGAGCGCGAATCAGCTTTGCCGCGCGCAGCGCCGAGTTGTGCTTGTCGATGGTCAGGACGACCAGTTCGACGTGCTGCCAGGCCGCCGTCGTGAGCAGATCCGCCTGACCGATCTCGCCATAGAAAACCGGATGTCCTTCCTGGCGCCATTTTTTGACCAGCTTGGCATTGCTGTCGAAAGCGATGAATGGAATGTGGTGACTGCCAAGAATGGCGCCGATGGTATGGCCGACGCGGCCGTAGCCGCCGATCACCACACGGGGTTCCGGATCGCTTGCCGATAAGGAATGGGCGCTGGGAGAGGATGTTTCTTCGTCCTTTTCGGCCTGTTTTCGGGCGAGCATATTGCCGATACGGGCCAAGAAAGGCGTCAACAGCATGGTCGTCGAAATCACGGCCACAGCGAGGACGAACTGTCGATCGTCGACCACCTGGATCGCTTTCGCGGCACCGAAAAGTACGAAACCGAATTCCCCTCCCTGGGCCAGCAGGAAGGCAACCCGCAAGGCCGCCGCCTGCCCGCTGCCAAAAAGCAGGCAAAGCAGGAAAATGGCGAGTACCTTGATCAGTACGATGGCTACGACGTGCGACAAAAACTCTCCGGGTCGTTCGCCGAGCGCGGCGATATCGACCGACATGCCGACGGCGACGAAAAACAGGCTCATCAGCAAGCCTTTATGCGGCTCCATCCCGGCTTCGATCTGCAGCGCATAACGTGAGGTGGACAACATCATCCCCATCAGAAACGCACCGAGTGCCATCGACATGCCCGCGTGTTCCATGAGCATGGCCGCCATGAAAACGGAGGCCATCGCGGCTAGCAGAAAAGCTTCGCGGTTGTTGGTGCGCGCCAGGTGATCGAGTACGCGCGGAATCAGGTAGCGTCCGCTGACCATGACCAGTCCGATCATCAACAACGCCTGGCCGATTTGTTGCCAGAGTGCCATCCCGCTCGGCAAGGAGCCGGCATTGGCGAGAATCGGTACCAGCGCCAGCAGGGGAACGATCGCCAGATCCTGCATCAGCAGAATGGCGAATGCGATCTGGCCGTGCCGGCTGCCGATTTCGCCCTGTTCCTTGAGCATCTGCATCACGAAAGCCGTCGATGACAGCGCGAACGTCGCGCCGATCAACAGCGACGTCGGCCAATTGGCAGTGAACAGCCGAAAATAAATCGCGATGCCGAAGGCACAGACGACGATCTGCAGCAAGCCCAAACCGAAGAGCAGACGGCGCAATTCCCACAAACGGCGCGGTTTCATTTCCAGACCGATCAGGAAGAGCAGCAGGACGACGCCGATTTCGGTGAACTGACGCACACCTTCCACCTCTTTAGTAATGAAGGGTCCGGGCGTGTGCGGGCCGACGACGATGCCGGTGACCAGCAGGCCGAGAATCGACCCCAGTCCGATGCGGCGAAAGACGGCGACCGTCAATGAAGCGACGAACAGCAGTAACACCGCCGAGTCTACGAATGATTTCGGGTCCATCCCTGTTCCCTGTCAAGACAGAAACGAAATGGTAGCGTGCATGCCGAAAGAAGCGCCGAAAAAATGCGGCCCGCGCTTTCGCCGCTGACGACGGGGAAAAGAAAACGCTCCGTAGCCGGCTGGCCACGGAGCGCTTGCTGTTGCGACGATTGTTTGTCTGTTCGGCTCAGGCACCGCGTTCGCGCAACCAGCTACCAACTTTCGGTGCCAGCACTTTCTGCGACAAACCGCCGGTATAAATACCGATGTGGCCGGTATTGATGGCGAACTCTGTGTAGTCCTGGGTGCCGACGTGCTTGCCGAGAGCGACGGTGCACGGCGGCGGCACGATGTGGTCTTTCTCGGCGTACACGTTCAACACCGGCACGGTCAGATTCTGCAGGTGCGCTTTCTGTCCGCCCACTTCGAGCGTTCCCTTGACCAGCTTGTTGCCTTTCAGGAAGTCGCGGATGAATTCCTTGAAGGTTTGCCCGGCGGCGTCGGGACCGCCGAAGAGCCATTTTTCCATGCGCAGGAAATTGATCAGCGCCTGGCGGTCGTCGAGGATGTCGATCACGTCGGCGTATTTGCCGAAATTGAGGATGAACGGCGAGGCCATCAGGAACGAGACGTTCAGCACATCGACCGGCACATTGCCATGCACGGCGACCATTTTTTCGACATCGGCGTCGGCGCCCATGGTAAACATCAGGCCTTCGTGCGGTTTGTGCTTCGCCTTGTAAGCTTCGAAATCGATCGGCGTGACGGTCAGCGTCAGGTGGCTGATCTTGTCGGTGTGCATCGTCGTATAGGTGGTCGAAATGGTACCGCCCTGGCAAATGCCGAGCAGCGCGATCTTGTCCACGCCCTTGTGATGACGAATGAAATCGACCGTGTCGTCGAGGTAACCGTTGATGTAGTCGTCGACCGTACGATATTTATCGACTTGCCGCGGATAACCCCAGTTGTTGAGATAAACGTCGATGCCCTCGTTGAGCAGATTACGGACCAGCGAACGGTCGGGCTGCAGATCGGCGACCTGATAGCCGTTGATCAATGGCGGCACGATCAACAGCGGGGTCTTCATGATCTTCGACTTGTCGACCAGCGGATGGTAGTGATAGACCTCGATACCGTCCTGCTCGAAAACGATGTCTTTCGGCGTACTGCCGATATCGATATCTTCGTCGGTCAGCTTGTTGAGAACATCGACGCCTTTGGCGAGTTTGGCGTTTAGCGCCGCCGATTCGGCGGCGATATCAGCGGGGAGAATCTGAATGGGGAAATTTAACATGGGTGGCACGCTCCTATAGGTCTTTTAGCTCGTAAGCCCGAAAAATCAAAACTCTATCGTTCCAGGCCGGGGTGCTCATTCGCTCTTCGGGCGCGCCGTCTTGCGAGCCGTCGCGGCCTTGGCAGCAACACCGTGTGTCGGGGGAAGCAATTCCTTCCTGAGCGTACGGATCTCTTTCTTGAGATCGTGGATCACTTTGTAGGCATCGTCGATTTCACTGCGCGTCGGAATGTCGAAGCTGCGGAAGATGTCTTCAACGACCGCCCGCTGCGCCAGCTTGAACTGCTGCTGGGCAAGAGTGAATTGGTTCTGGACGTCGAGGAATTCCTTCGAGTTGAAAGTCAGCAGCAGCGAACCATCGGCCGTGCGATACCAGAGGCGCATCAGATCGCGAACGGTGGTGATTTTTTCACCTTTCGCTGCCAGTTTGCCCAGTTCCTCAACGGTCGCTTCGACGGCTTGTGCGAGCGCGTTGGCGAAAGCTGTGTGGAACTCGAGGCTGCTCTTGCGCACATCGACCGAGGCGTCGACCAGACGCAGGAACTTGGCATTCTTCTCACGTGAGACGCCGAAATGCGGGATTTCGCCGACCGCACCGATGGCGCTGGCATCGCTTTCCATGGCCAACAGACGGCTCAGACCGGCGGTACCGCCCAGCATGCTTTCACCGATATGTCCGGCGGAAACGGCCTGCGCCAGGAAAGAAAGCCACGGGCCGAACGCATTCGGCATGTCTTTGGTCAGCGTGTTGGTGAAATCGCCGAAGTTCGAACCCATGCCTATGCTGCGCTGCAAGATGGCTGTCGATTCCTTGGCCCACTGATCGGCAAAGCCTTTCAGATCGAGGCGCCAGTCCTTATTGTTCTCCAGATTCGGAGCGACAACTTTCATCGATCTGAAAAAGAAATCCATCACGCGGTTCATTGCGCTTTGGCTGCCGGTGATTTTATCCATCAGCACGCGGGCGGCCTCGCTGCCACCTTTGCTGGCAGCTTCCAGGCCCTTCTTGGCCGCGTCGGCGGGACCGCCTTCGCCGGCACCGGACATGTTCTGCAGCATGGCGGCCCAATCGCCCCACATGCGCTTCTGCATGTCTGCCCAGGCGTTGACGACGCCTCCCAGTTGCTCATTCGGATTATTGTTTTCCACTCCTATGATCTCCTTTCAGAATGTCGGACACGCCCACCACAACGGCAGGCTGAATGCCCATCGGTAGACTGAGTGCGCGTTACGACTAAACTGCGGCCGTCTGACGACGGCCGCAATCATGCAGCGATTCGACTTGTGGATTTCAAGCCAACGCTACGACTGCATCCGCCTTGTGTTTGGCATCGCCGGCTTCATTGGCACAGGTCAACTCAAGACGTACGCAATTTTCTCCATTTTGCACCAGTTTCTCGACGATCTTGCCCGTGCAGACCAGGCGCTCGCCGACCTGGGTGATCGCCGTGAAGCGTACACCAAAACTGCGGATCGCTGCCTGCGGCACCCACTGGGTGAGCAGGCGGCCAAGATAAGCCATGCCCAGCATGCCATGCGCAAACACGTCGGGAATACCCTTCGAGCGCACATAATCCTGATCGAGATGCAGGGGATGATGGTCACCGGAACCCGTAGCATACAGCGCGAGGGTGAGACGGGACACCGGCTCGGTAGTCAATGACGGCAATTCGTCGCCGACGTTGAGTGCAGCAAAATTCGCTTGTGTCATCACCGTTCCCCTATGCTCGAATGACCATCACGCTGCGCAGGTCGCCAACCAGCTCGCCGCGCCGCCGCACCTTGACTTCCTTGACGACGAACTGCAAAGCGCCGTTCTTTTTGTCGTAGATGTCGGTGATTTCACCGTCGAAATCCAGCGTGTCGCCGGAATAGATCGGCTGGTAATA
>CAYRXO010000137.1:0-9672 GCA_964428215.1 uncultured Candidatus Accumulibacter sp.
CAGCAGCGCAGCCAGGCTGACGACCGACCACAGCGCGACATGAAACGAGCGCATGAACTGCTGGTGATGCCCGATGTCGATCGCAGCGCCGGCCAGCACGCTTGGCGTCGTCGGTTCGCCGGTCTCCAGGCGGGCGACGATGCTGCGCAATTTTCTCTCGCCGCCGTCGTTCCACACCTGCAGCTCGCGGTGGGTCGGCTGCCCGTCCGCATCGACGGCGAGCAGTTTCGCCGGAAAAGCGGCGCTGCCACGGACGAACAGGGTCTGCCCCGCCGGCGAGACGACGATCAGCGAAAGATCGTGCGCCGTGTGCGGTGTCGCGTCCATCTGCGCCGGCAAGCCGGCCCAGTCGTCGACGCGATGAATTTTTTGCAGCGCTTGCCGTAGGTGTTCGATATGCGCGTCGAGAACGACCCGGTCGAGTTCCTCGAAATGGTCTTCGACCAGAATGCCAATGATCAGTCCGAGCAGCAGCAGCACGCCGGTCGACACCGAAGCGAAGAGCACGGTCAGCCGGGTCGTCAGCGAGCGGCGGTCAGGCAATCAGTCCTCCGGGATTTGCAGCACATAACCCATGCCGCGCACGGTGACGATCAGCTTGTCGGCGAAGCCGTCGTCCACCTTGGCACGCAAGCGACGGATCGCCACTTCGATGACGTTGGTGTCGCTGTCGAAATTCATGTCCCAGACCTGCGAAGCGATCAGCGAGCGCGGCAGCACTTCGCCCTGGCGGCGCAGCAGCAATTCGAGCAGGATGAATTCCTTGGCCGTCAGGTCGATTTTCCGGCCGCTGCGGCTGACCCGCCGGCGCAGCGGGTCGAGTTCGAGGTCGGCAGCGCGCAGCACGTCCGCTTCCTTCAGCGTGCCGCCGCGCCGCAGCAGGGTGCGCACGCGGGCGAGCAGTTCGGAAAAGGCGAAGGGTTTCACCAGGTAGTCGTCGGCGCCGAGTTCGAGTCCTTTGACGCGGTCGGCGACGTCGTCGCGGGCGCTCAGGAAGAGTACCGGCAAGGCCTTGCCGGCCTGTCGGATGCCGCGCAGCACCTGCCAGCCGTCGATGCCGGGTAGCATGACGTCGAGGATGGTCAGATCGTAGCTCTCGCTCAACGCCCGTTGCCGGCCGGCGAGCCCGTCGCGCACCAGGTCCACGACAAAGCCGGCTTCGACCAGCCCCTGTTTCAGGTAATCGCCCGTCTTGGGTTCGTCTTCGACGACCAGAATTTTCATTGGTGGCAAATCGTCCTTGCTGTTGCCCGGCATTGTGCGCCTTGCGCTCTCTCTCCGTCGAGATGACAAAAATGTAATCCGGCGGTCAGGCTGCGGTCAGCAAGATTCGGCGACAATACCGTCGAAGCCGATCGGGCTGGAACGACCATGGAGAAATTCAATGCACAAGCTCTTGCTCGTCGCCATCGCTGCACTGAACCTGTTCTTGGCCAATCCGGGCTTGGCCGTCGCCGCCGACAGTCATGCTGGGCAACGCGCGCAGCCAGGCGCCGCCGGTGCGGCGGCGCAGATGCCATTGAGCGACGGTCTGGTGAAGAAAGTCGATCTGGCCAAGGCACGGGTCACCGTCGCACACGGTCCGCTGCCGAACGGCATGCCGGCGATGACCATGCCGATGAAGGTCCGCGATGCCGCCTGGCTCGGCAAACTGCAGGCCGGCCAGAAAATCCGTTTTGCCGCCGAAGAGGTCGATGGCACGCTGACCATCATGCGCCTTGAACTACCGGCCAACTGAAGCACCGACTCGGTGATTATTCCTGAGGAGCCCGCGGTGCGTATGCATATTGCTGCCTTCCGCGTGATGATCGCGCTGCTCGCTGTCGGTAACTGTCTGGGTGTGCAAGCGCAGACGCTGCCCGGCAGCACGATCGACAGCCTGTTGTCGCTGGCGCGCGCCAACAATCCGGAGGTCAACCGCCTGCGACGCGAGGCCGAAGCGGCCGGCGAACGCGTCGCGCCGGCCGGTGCCTGGCCGGAGCCGCGGCTGCGCGGCGAACTGATGGACATCACGCGCAACGGCGAGCAGAACCCGACGCTGTCGCCAAGCCGGGCGGCTTCGGCGCGCTACACCCTGATGCAGGAGATTCCGTGGTATGGCAAAAGCGATCTGAAACGCGCCATCGCACAGCACGAAGCCGACGCCGCCAGCGGACGCGCGGCGGACACCTGGATCGGGATCGCCGCCCGAATCAAGAGCCTGCACGCGCAACGCTATTTTCTGGCACGCAATCATGCCTTGACCGGAGAAATGCTCGACCTGCTGCGCCGTCTCGAGCGCATTGCCCGCAGCCGTTACGCCAGCGGACTGGCTATGCAGCAGGACGTGATCCGGGCGCAGATGGAGCAGAGCAGCCTGCGCAACGATCTGATCGCCATCGAGAGCGAACAGCGCAACGCCGCGCTGCGCACCAACGCCTTGCTCGGCCGACCGGCGTTGGCGGATCTGGCCAGCCCGTCGCCCTGGTCGGCACTGCCGACAGCGGAAAAGCTCGATTTCGCTGCGCTCGAAACGCAGCTGCGAGCCAGCAGCCCGCTGCTCGCCGTCGAAGCGCAGCGCGTGCAGGCGGCCGAGAAGGCGCGTGCCTTGACGTACAGAAACCGCTATCCCGATTTCACTGTCGGCGTGGCGCCGAATCAGCGGCAGAATCAGTTCAAGGAGTGGGACCTGATGGTCGAGGTGAGCCTGCCCTTGCAACAGTCGAACCGGCGCGCGCAGGAACGCGAAGCGGCGGCCATGCTCGCCGCCAGTCAGGCCGGACTCGAAGCGACGACCAATCGGTTGCTCGCCGATCTGGCCGAGAATCTCTCGGCGCTCAACGCCGCGCGACAAGCCGAGCGACTGAGCGCCGACACGCTGCTGCCGCAAGCCGAGTTGAGCCTGCAGGCGGCCCTGGCCGGCTACGAGAACGGCAAGCTCGATTTCGCGATCCTGCTCGATGCACAGCGGCAAATCCGCCAGGCGCGCATCAATCAACTGAAAGCGGCGGTCGAGGCACGCCTGCGCCTGGCTGAAATCGAACGTCTGCTCGGAGAAGATCTGTGAGTCGACGCCGGCAGGCAGCGCTGCTCGCCGCGCTGTTTGCCGCCGTGAGCGGCGGTTACTGGCTGGGACAGCGCCAGGGAACGGCCGCGCCGGCGCCGGCGGAACGCAAGATTCTCTACTACCGCAATCCGATGGGCTTGCCGGATACCTCGCCGACACCGAAAAAGGACCCGATGGGCATGGATTACCTGCCGGTCACTGCCGGCGAGCCAAGCGCGCCAGGGAGCGACTCGGCCACCGAGCCGGGCGACCCGTCCGTCGTCCGCCTCAGCGCCGGGAAAATCCAGACGCTCGGCGTGCGCAGCGTCGCCGCCGAACGGCGGCCGCTGGCCCGGCAGGTGCGGGCGCCCGGTCGCGTCGAAACCGCCGAAGGGCGCAATTACGCCGTCACCGCCAAATTCGAAGGCTATGTCGAGCGTCTGCACGTCAATGCCAGCGGCCAGCGGGTGAGCAAGGGACAGGCGCTGTTCGACGTCTACAGCCCGGAACTGGTCTCGGCGCAACAGGAATATCTCATCGCCCGGCAGGGTGTCGCACGTCTGGCCGCTGGCGGCGACGAAGCCCGTACCGGAATGCGCCAGCTTGCCGAGGCCAGTCTGGCCCGTTTGCGCAACTGGGACATTTCTGACGCCCAACTGCAGGCGCTGCGCCGCTCGGGAACGGTGCAGCGGACATTGACTTTCCGCTCGCCGGTCAGCGGCGTGGTGACCGAGAAAAAAGCCGTCCCGGGCATGCGTTTCATGCCAGGCGAAAGCTTGTATCAGATCAGTGACTTGTCGACGGTGTGGATCATCGCGGAAGTGTTCGAACAGGACATCGGCCTGCTCAGGGCCGGCGCCATGGTACGCATCCGGTTCGACGCTTATCCGGAGCGCACCTTCGATGGCCGCATCGCGCTCATCTCTCCGACGCTGAAAGCTGAAACACGCACCGTCCCGGTGCGCATCGAGCTGGCCAATCCGGGACAGTCGCTCAAACCGGGAATGTTCGCGCAGGTCGACTTGCCGGCGGCGTCAGTGGGTGCCGTGCTGACGGTGCCCAACTCGGCGGTGATCGACAGCGGCCGGCGGCAGATCGTCCTCATCGACAGCGGCGAAGGGCGTTTCACGCCGCGCGAAGTGCGTCTCGGCGCCCGCGACGACGAACAGGTGACGGTGCTCGACGGCTTGCGCGCCGGCGAGCGGGTCGTCGTCGCGGCCAACTTCCTGATCGACGCCGAGAGCAATCTGCGCGCGGCGCTTGGCGCTTTCGGAACACCGGCAGGAACAGCGGCAGCCGGCAGCCCGGGCCAGGCGTCCGTCGTACACCGTGCCGACGGCCGCGTCGACGACATCGACGCCCAGGCCGGGACACTGATGGTCGCGCATGCGCCGGTCGCCAGCCTCAACTGGCCGGCGATGACCATGGAGTTCAAGACGGCCAACGCAGCGCTGCTCGCCGGACTGCAAGCCGGGATGGCCATCCGCTTCGAGTTCGTCGAACGCGCGCCGGGCGAGTGGGTGATCACGGCGCTGTCGCCGGCCAAGCCCGCGGCACCGCCCGGTGCGCATGCCGGACACTGAAGCGCGCACGCCGCCGATGCTCGCCAAAATCATCGACTGGTCGTTCAGCAACCGCTGGCTGGTGCTGCTGGCGACACTGTGCGCCGTTTTTGCCGGCATCTACGCCGTCATGCGCACGCCGCTCGACGCGCTGCCGGATCTCTCCGACGTGCAGGTGATCGTCTATTCCGACTACCCCGGACAGGCGCCGCAGGTCGTCGAGGATCAGGTGACTTATCCGCTGACGACGGCGATGCTCGCCGTGCCGAAAGCGAAGGTCGTGCGCGGCTTCTCGTTTTTCAGCGCCTCGTTCGTCTATGTCATTTTCGAGGACGGCACCGACATCTACTGGGCGCGTTCGCGGGTGCTCGAATACCTCAGTTCCGCCGCTGGACGCCTGCCGCGCGGCGTGACGCCGCAAATCGGACCCGATGCTTCTGGTGTCGGCTGGGTCTATCAGTACGCCGTACTGGCCAAGGAAAAGACTTTGGCCGAATTGCGCGCGCTGCAGGACTGGTATCTGCGCTATCAGCTCAGCAAATCGCCGGGAGTCGCCGAAGTCGCCTCGCTCGGCGGTTTCGTGCAGACCTATCAGGTGACGGTCGACCCGCTGAAACTGCGCAGCTACGGTATTGCGCTCTCCCGGCTGACGCAGGTGATCCGCGAGGCGAATCGCGACGTCGGCGGCCGCGTCATCGAGATGGCCGAAACCGAATACATGCTGCGCGGCAAAGGCTATCTCCGCCGCCTGACCGACATCGAAGCCCTGGTGCTCAAAGCCTCCGCCGGCACGCCGGTGCGCGTGCGCGATGTCGCGCGCGTCGAACGCGTTCCCGACGAACGGCGCGGGCTGAGCGAACTGAACGGCGAGGGCGAAGTCGTTTCCGGCATCGTCATGGCCCGCTACGGCCAGAACGCGCTGCAGGTGATCGAGCAGTTGAAGGAGAAAATCAGCGAAATCGCCGTCGGTCTGCCGGCCGGCGTGCGTATCGAAGCGGTCTATGACCGGTCCGAGCTGATCCACCGCGCGATCGACAACCTGAAAAAAACCTTGCTCGAGGAAAGCCTGATCGTCGCGCTGGTCTGCATCGTCTTTCTGCTGCACGTGCGCAGCGCGCTGGTGGCGATCCTGATGCTGCCGGTCGGCGTCTTGCTGGCCTTCATCGCCATGAAACTGCTGGGCATGAACTCGAACCTGATGAGTCTCGGCGGCATTGCCATCGCCATCGGCGCGATGATCGACGCGGCGATCGTGATGATCGAAAACGTGCACAAACACATCGAGCGCCTGCCGGCCGGGCACAGTCATGACCAGCGTCTTGCCGCGATGCGCGTCGCCTGCCGGGAAGTCGGACCGGCGCTCTTCTTCTCGCTGCTGATCATCACCGTCTCCTTCCTGCCGGTATTCACCCTCGAAGAACAGGAGGGGCGGCTGTTTGCGCCGCTCGCCTACACCAAGACTTTCGCCATGGCCGGCGCCGCCGTGCTGTCGATCACGCTGGTACCGGTGCTGATGCTGCTCTTCATCCGCGGCAACATCCTTCCCGAAGCACGCAACCCGGTGAATCGCTGGCTGATCCGCACCTACCGGCCGCTCATCGCCTGGGTGTTGCGTCGGCAGAAAACGACGATCTTCGTCGCCGTCGCGGCGCTGCTGCTGTCGCTCTACCCGGCCAGCCGCCTGGGGTCGGAATTCATGCCGACGCTGAACGAAGGAACGCTGTTCTACATGCCGACGACGCTGCCCGGACTGTCGATCACCAAAGCCGCCGAACTCTTGCAGACGCAGAACCGGATCATCAAGAGCTTTCCCGAGGTGGCTTCGGTCTACGGCAAGGCCGGGCGGGCGGCGACGGCGACCGACCCGGCGCCGATCGAAATGTTCGAAACGGTGATCAACCTGCGGCCGGAATCGGCCTGGCGGCCCGGAATGACCATCGACAAGCTGATCGCCGAAATGGACCGCGCGTTGCAGTTTCCCGGCATCGCCAACGCCTGGACGATGCCGATCAAGGCGCGCATCGACATGTTGTCCACCGGCATCCGCACGCCGATCGGCGTCAAGGTGTTCGGCAACGATCTGACGCAACTGGAAAAGCTGGCGCGCGAAATCGAAACGGTGCTCAAGGCCGTGCCGGGAACGACTTCGGCTTTCGCCGAGCGCATCACCGGCGGCTACTACCTCGACATCGAGCCGGAGCGCGAACAACTGGCGCGCTACGGACTCGGCGCCGGCGAATGGCAGGAGGTGATCGCGCAGGCGCTCGGCGGCGAAACGGTGACCACCATCGTCGACGGTCGCGAACGCTACGCACTGAACGTGCGCTACCCGCGCGAGTTGCGGGCCGATCCGGAGCAGATTGCCCGCCAGGTGCTGCTGCCGACCAGCGACGGCGCACTGATCCCGCTCGGCCAGGTGGCGCGCGTGCGGATCACGCAAGGCACGCCGGGCATCCGCACCGAAAACGCGCTGCTGGTGGCGTATATTTTCGTTGATATCCGCGCGCGCGACATCGGCGGCTACGTTGCCGAAGCGCGACAGGCCGTTGCCGAAAAAGTGCGCTTCCCGCCCGGTTATTACGCCACCTGGAGCGGCCAGTTCGAAGCGATGCAGCGCGTCAGCGGCAAGTTACGGATCGTCGTGCCGCTGACCCTGCTGATCATCTTTCTGCTGCTCTACCTCAACTTCCGGCGCCTGAGCGAAACGCTGATCGTCATGCTCTCGGTGCCTTTCGCGCTGATCGGCGGTGTCTGGCTGATGTGGCTGCTCGACTACCATTTCTCGGTCGCCGTCGCCGTCGGCTTCATCGCCCTGGCCGGCGTCGCCGCCGAAACCGGCGTGGTGATGCTCATCTACCTCGAGCACGCCTGGCAACAGCGACAGGCCCAGGCGAAAGCCAGCGGCACGCCGCCGACGGTCGCCGACCTCTACGCCGCGATCATGGAAGGCGCCGTCGAACGTGTGCGCCCGAAAATGATGACCGTCGCGGCGATCATCGCCGGCCTGCTGCCGATCCTGTGGGGCAGCGGCACCGGCTCGGAAGTGATGAGCCGCATCGCCGCGCCGATGGTCGGCGGCATGCTCTCATCGACGCTGCTGACCTTGGCGGTCATCCCGGCGCTGTATGCCTGGGTGAAGCGGCGGGCCGTCAAAAAAGGATCGGACGGCTGATCGGCTGGGCGAAAGCAGCAAAATGCGCTCAGGGAAGAAAGGCATCCATTGAAGAGCTGCGCGGCGGCCGTGTCCGTGAAGATGGTTTTCGCATGCCGCCGCGCCGGATTTTCCTATTGCAAAGTCATTGTCCCGGCCTAGCGCCGCTGGAGGATCACCACCCCGTAGTCGGGTACGTTCAACCGGTATTCGCGGCGCAGATGCGCGTCCCAGCCCCCGTTGGGATGTTCGTCTTCCCACTCCACCTGATAAGGGCCCCAACTGGAATTGAGCAATTCCTTGTATTCGCCGTCGGGCAGGTTGAGCGTTGCCAGGGGGATTTCGCCACTGCGATCGCCGAAGTTGAGCACCACGAACCACTCGGCACCTTCCCCGCGGGAAAAGGCCAACATCCTGTCCTGGGCATAATGGACCCGGATGGGAGAGGGGCCCTCGATGCCGCTGTTGCCGCGCCGCAACTCGCAGAGCCGATTCCACCAGTGGCGTATCCGGCAGGCGGCCTCGTCTCGCTGGTAGTGGTCAAGGTCGAGGGCGTCCCGGTCGTCATTGCGGAACTGACGCCATTCCCCGGATTCTGCACCCATGAACCAGAGGGGAATGCCGCGGCCGAAAAGGGTGGCGGCGGCCGCGACCTTGTTCCGGCGCAAACCTTGGCCCATCTCGGCAACCGCAACGATCCGGTTGGGCTCGTTGCCCACCTCGTCGTGGCTCTCCGGGAAATGGGTGGATTCGTGCCAACGGCGGCAAGCCGTCTGGCTCTGCTGCATGGCTTCGGCAAGTTTGCCCATGACGTCCCAACCGCGCGCGGCATCCACCAGGCGATCATGGAAATCATCGTTCCATTGCGTATCCATCGGGCCTTCGGGATAGCTCAAATCCCATTCGTTCGGGAAGTGTTCCGCCATCATGATGCAGCGCCGGTCTACCGAATGGACGGCGTTCTGCAATTGCTTCATGAAATCCCAACCGCCACCGGAACCAGGGCGTTTAATGTGATCACTCCAGTACTGCCCATAGCGGATGACCCGGGTGAAGTCGAAACGGAAACCATCGACCCGGTAGCGGGTCATGAAGTGCACCAGATTCTGCGTGAAGAAGTGGACCGCCAGTGGATTGTCGAAGTTGATCATCGCGCCCCAGTCGGTGTCGCCGTCGAAGAAGCTCTCGCCTGCCACTGCCCAAAGCACGTTGTCTCCGGTCCCGGCGTGATTGAAGACGACGTCGAGCAGTACGGCCCGGCCTTGCTCGTGCGCCGCATCCACCAGCGCTTTCAAGGCATCGGGCCCGCCATAGGCGGACTCGACCGCGTAGAAGAACGACGGGTTGTAGCCCCAACCGTGGTCACCGGCGAACTCGCAGACCGGCATCAGCAGGATGGCCGTCGCCTTGACCTGACGCAGATAGCCGTTCGGGTCGCTGAGCTCGCGGGCAACCGCCAGCAGTCCGGTCGCGCCTTCGCGTCGGCTGAAGCTGGTGGGATGCAGCTGATAGACGGTCAGGTATTCCCAGCCTGGCCGCTGCCAGGCGTTGCTGCGCCAGGCGTAGAGACTGTGGTCGACCAGCCTGGAGGCACTCGCCGGGTTGGAGTTCTCTACCCAGTCGGCGGCGGGATCCTGAACCAGGCGGACCTGATTCAAGCGGAACTTGTACAGCGTGCCGTGCACATTGGGCCGTCCCAGCGCGCCGGTGATGTTTGCCACCGGCACCTCCGCCCACCAGTAAACGCCATCGGGTGTGGAGTGCATGGGCACGGGTGACTGCTCCCAGCCGGTCCACTCGCCGATCACCTCGACGCAGGACGCACGCGGACTATGTAAGGCGAAACGCACGCGGTCACCGACGATCCAGGCGCCGGGACGTTCGATCGTAAACGGCGGATCTGTCGGCTGCAGCAGAGATCTGCCTGCCATAAC
>CAYRXO010000138.1:0-9669 GCA_964428215.1 uncultured Candidatus Accumulibacter sp.
GTACGGCTTTCCAGTCTTGACCCCTCGACTCATCTGAATCGTGAAACCCAGAAAGCGATCAGGATCAGATTTTTGTAGACGTCAGTGCCATCGGCGATTCGACTGCCGGCAGTTTGATCACCAGACGACATCCGCCGCCCGGCGTTTCCTCGAGCCAGGCACTGCCGCCGACGCTTTCACAGATACGGCGCAGAATCGCCAGGCCGACACCCGTTCCCTCGCCTTCTGTCGACAGCCGTTCAAAGATGCGGAAGACGCGCTCGCGATTTTCTTCTGCCACTCCCGGACCGTTGTCGCTGACCCGGTAATAGACGTCGTTGCCTCGCCGATCGCCATCTATGATGATCTGCAATGCATGTTCGCTACGGCCATGCAATACGGCGTTGTCGAGCGCTACCGTGAAAACTTCCGCCAGACGGGCCGCATCGATCAATGCCGGCGGCAAGGTACCGACACGAATCCGGATACCCAGCTCCAACAAGGCGGGGTTCAGCTTTCTGACGATGTTGTTGACGATCTCTCCGGTATCGCAAATGACGATTTCTCCAATCGGCTGATCAGCGACGAGATAGGATTCGACATCGCGCAACAGATGTTGCAGGCGGGTGGCCTGCTGAGTGATCAAGTTCAGCGACAGCTGCACTTCCCCGTCGCGCAGACGTCCCGCCAACTGCTGCTGCAAGCGCTCGGCATAGCTGGAAAGTCGGCGTGCCGGTTCCTGCAGATGGCGGGAACTGAGCTCGGCAAAGCGTTGCAGATCATCGGTTCGCTGCTCGGCCTGCAGCTTCAGGGTACGTTCATGCTCCTTGATCCGGGCGACCAGATTCATCTGGAACGCGGTCAGCCAGGCGATGAACAGGCTGCACAGCAAACCAATGAACGCCTTGCGGTAGAGCGTCGATTCCTCATACCAACCGGAGACCGGCGCCACCTTGAGGATCCAGGTCGCATTGGCCAGACGCAGGCTGCGTTCGACGGGTTGGCGCAAAGGCTGCGGCGTCGAAGCGCCGATCACCACATTTTCCAGTGAGCCGGTATCGCGCCGTGACAATTCGTAGTCATAGCCGCGTTCACGCAATTCTGCCAGCTGTGTCGTACCGAGAGTTTTCGGAAAGGCAACCAGGACGACGACGAAACCCCAGAAGGGGTTGGCGCCGAGTCCGTCATCGAGAAACACCGGCAATCTGCCGACGATGGCCGTTCCTCCATGCGCGAGATTGATCGGCCCACTGACCGTCAGTTGCCGGGTTTTGCGCGCCAGGAAGGCATCCCGATTGCGCAGCGTGTCGTGGAGCAGATTGTAGCCAACCATTCCCTCGTTGCCACGCAGTGGCGCCACCTGACTGACGATTCCCCCTGGCGCCAGCTGAAAAGCAATCACACCGGGATAGGAGCGCAGCAAGGCGGACGCTGTGGCTTCGAAATCGGGGATAAGCCCCTTGTAGTTGTGCAGCACCGCAGCCAGGGCATAGGTCGACCCCAAAGACCTTTCCAGAGTGTTCTGCAGGGTACTGGCGTATTCCGTCGCCAGATTGTCGGCCAGATTGCGCGCTTCCCGCAGACGGGAATCCTCCTGACGCCAGATCAATCCGGCAGCAAGCAGCAGGGTCAGCACAAAGGAAAACAGGGCGCCCCGTCGGGAGCGGGTGAACACACCCGCCTCTCCGAAAAAAAAGCTTAACCACTTCATTCGCTTACGTATCGCCGCCGGCTCGGCCCGACAGGCAGGATACGAGTGGGATTGATCACGACATGATCCGTCAATGCACCGTCGGATTTTGCCATCTTTTCAATCTTCCCCTGTACGGACAAGCGCCCGCCTGCAGCGAGCACGCCATCGACACGATACCGGGCATTGCCGGAGTCGGCGACCGGACAGCGTTCAGGCCGCCGCCGATCAACGGCATGCCGTGGCAAGGCAATGTTCCGGTCATGCCCGCGATCGCAAGCCAATTTTGCTACCCCAAACAAAAGCCCCGATCGTCCCGTCAGAGCTGGTCAATGATTCAAAACTGCACTTGGCCCGCTACGCTGCGCTCTCGTTCAATTTTCGCCAGACCAATGGCTCGCGACTGCATTCCATTCCGCTACAAATGCTCTCCAAGGCAATGCTATAACACTTGGAGTAGTCGACAGTGCAAGCGAGCAGCGAAACAGATCTCAGGATAAATCACTATTGTTCAACATCCATAGGCAACAGCCCGACAAGACAACAAATGTCACAATCCGACGGTCGATATCACCAGAGAAAACGTCGTGTGGTCGCTTCGCGCCGACAAACGGCCTCTTAATCCCTCTGTTAGAATGAGTGGTTTGCTCAACTGCCAGCAAACCCTTCTCCGGGGGAATGCCCCACTTTGTTTTTTCGCAGATAGAGGCCATCATGGAACCGACCGTAAAACCCAAGAATCCCAATTTTTCATCGGGCCCGTGCAGCAAGCGTCCCGGGTACGACGTTACCACACTGCAGTTGAACACCCTTGGCCGTTCGCACCGTTCGGCCCTCGGTAAAAAAGCCCTCGGGCTGGCGTGTAGCGAAACCGCCCGCTTGCTCGGTCTCCCGGAAGGCTATCGGGTGGGTGTCGTGCCGGGCTCCGACACCGGCGCCGTCGAGATGGCACTGTGGTCGCTGCTGGGTGCACGCGGGGTAGACGTTCTGGCCTGGGAATCGTTCGGCTCCGGATGGGCCACCGACGTGGTCAAGCAGCTCAAACTGGCCAATGCGCGGGTATTGAAGGCCGATTACGGTGAAATCGTCGATCTGACGCAAGTCGATTTCAACAATGACGTGGTCTTCACCTGGAACGGCACCACGTCGGGCGTCAAGGTGCCGAACGGCGACTGGATCCCGGCCGACCGTGCCGGTCTGACCATTTGCGACGCCACTTCGGCCGTCTTCGCCATGGATCTGCCGTGGGACAAACTCGACGTGATCACCTTCTCCTGGCAGAAAGTGCTCGGCGGCGAAGGCGCGCACGGCATGCTGATCCTCGGTCCGCGCGCCGTCGAACGTCTGGAAAGCTACACGCCCGCCTGGCCGCTGCCGAAGGTTTTCCGCCTGACTTCCGGCGGCAAGTTGAGCGAAGGCATTTTCCGCGGTGAAACGATCAATACCCCGTCGATGCTCTGCGTCGCCGATTATCTCGACGCTTTGCAATGGATCGAGCGGATTGGCGGCGTCAGCGCGGCGATTGCCCGCAGCGAAGCCAATCTGGCGGTCATCGCCGACTTCGTCGCCGCCAACGACTGGATTGCCTTCCTGGCCCGTGACCCGGCCTGCCGCTCGAACACCAGCGTCTGCCTGAGCGTCAAACTCGGCGGCGATCAGGTGAAAAAAATGGCCAAACTGCTCGAAGGCGCGGGCGTGGCTTATGACATCGGTTCGTACAAGGACGCCCCGGCCGGTCTGCGCATCTGGTGCGGCGCGACGATCGAAAGCGCCGACCTGCAGGCGCTGATGCCCTGGCTGTCCTGGGCCTACCAGCAAGCCGCGGCCTAATGCGCAGCCGCTATTCTGCTAGCCGCCTGTCGGACTTGATGGGTCGAAGCGAAAAATGTGGGAAACGAGATCAGTTTTTCACGGGTTTCAAGCGAATAGTTGTTCTATTCGCGCCGAGAACCGGGGAAAAATGAGCCGTTTACCCACATTTTGCAGTCGACCTAGTCAAGTCCAACAGGCTGCTAGATCCTCATTTCCACCATTCGGGCAACTCTCATGTACAAGGTAAGAACCTACAACAAAATTTCGCTCAAAGGTCTGGACCGCTTTCCGCGCCAGTCTTTCGAAGTCGGCAGCGACATCGCTCACCCGGACGCTTTTCTGATCCGCAGCCAGAAACTGCAAGGCATCGAAGTTCCCGCCTCCCTGCTCGCCGTCGCGCGCGCCGGTGCGGGAGTGAATAACGTGCCGGTCGCCGAGTACGGCAAACAGGGCATCGTCGTTTTCAATACGCCGGGCGCCAACGCCAACGCCGTCAAGGAACTGGTGATGGCCGGCATGCTGCTCAGCGCGCGCGGCATCGTCGAAGGCATGAATTTCGTCCAGTCGCTGAGCAACATCAAGGACGCCGCCGAAATGTCGCCGATTCTCGAGAAGGAGAAATCCCGCTTCGCCGGCAATGAAATCCGCGGCAAGACGCTCGGCATCATCGGCCTCGGCGCCATCGGTTCGCTGGTCGCCGACATGGCGCTGGCCATGGGCCTGCAGGTGATCGGTTTCGACCCACTGTTGTCGATCGACGCAGCTTGGCGGCTGTCGAATGAAGTCGGCCGCATGGAAAACCTGCAAGCGCTGCTCGCCCGTTCCGACTACGTCTCGCTGCACGTGCCGGCGATGGACGCCACCCGTCACATGATCAACGCCTCGACGCTGGCGGCGATCAAGCCGGGAGCGGTGCTGCTCAATTTCGCCCGCGACGCGATCGTCGATTCGTCGGCGATCATCGACAGTCTGGCAGAAGGCAAACTCGGCAAATACGTCTGCGATTTCCCCGAACCAAGTCTGCTCGGTCATCCGAAGATCATCGCCATGCCGCACATCGGCGCCAGCACCGAGGAATCCGAGGAAAACTGCGCCGTGATGGCCGCCAACCAGCTGGTCAATTACCTGCAGAACGGCAACATCGTCAATTCGGTCAACTACCCGGCGATCAGCATGGATCGCAGCCCGGGCACCTCGCGCATCACCTTTTCCAATGCCAATGTCGCCGGGGTGCTCGGCAACGTGCTCTCGGTCCTGGCGACGCACAAGGTGAATGTCGCCGACATGATGAACAAGAGCCGCGGCGAGCTGGCCTTCAACCTGATCGACGTCGAGAGTGTGCCGGGTACAGAGGTGATCGAAGCGATCCGCGCCGTCGAACACGTCATCCGCGTACGCGTGATCTGAGGCAAACGCCATCGATCACCGTTCAGGCCGTCGGCAGCCGCAACGGCCTGATTCTTTTCCTCAACGCTTTTTGTCGAAACGTCCGGCCAGACTTTTCACCAGCTTGCGCAGGCCGGCCTCATCGATCCGCTGCAACGCCTTTTTGACGCTGAACCAGCGCCGCTTGCGGTGACTTTCCTCCCAGGACTGGCCCGTTTCGCTTTTGGTCACTGCCATCGGGAAAACGCTGACCTGACAGACCCCCTGCCATTTTTTGTAATCGAAGACGCCGATCGCCTGCTCGTCGACCAGTCCTTGAATGCCCGCCTCTTCCAGCGCTTCTTTCACTGCCGACTCACGCAAGGAAAGATCGAGTTCGCGCACGCCTTTCGGAATCACCCAGCGGGTCCCTTTGCGCGAGGCGACCAGCATGATCTGCAACTGACCGTTTTTCCGCCGATATGGCAAGACACCGGACTGGGTGTAGAAGTGTCCCGGTACCGGCCCGCTGTTTTCACCTTCAACCGACTTTCCCGGCGCCACCCCCTCCGCAGGCTCGCTGTTATCGATCAACAAATCGTCGGGCACATCGCCGACGCGCGTCACCGACGACACCGTCGCGCCGCCGCAGCGTAACTTGTCCCACTCGCCTTCGAACTCAAGCACCGCCAGCGCGGCCGTCGGCAGCATCTTGCCGTCGTCCGGAATGGTGATCGGACCTTGACTGAGGAAATGCACCAGTTCTTCGAGACCGGGATTGTGACCGACCAACATCACCCGATCGGCACCTTTCGGGCAATCGGCCAACGCGGCAACCAGAGCATCGACCGGCGCGGCGTACACCCGCTGATCCCAGCAGATTTTTTTCCCCGGCACCCCCATCGCCCAACAAGCGGCTTCGGTCGTGCCGCGCGCCCGTGCCGCCGGCGAACTGAGCACATAATCCGGAATCAATTTCTGCCGTTTGAGCCAGGCGCCCATCTTCTGGCTACCCAGACGCCCGCGGGCAATCAACGGCCGACTGAAATCCTCGAGCCCGGTGGTCCAGTCGGATTTCCCATGCCGCAAAATCAACAACGTCTTACGTTTCATCGTTCAGCTCCTCTCTTTTATAGGGTCGGTCATCGATACGCGAAAATCGACTGCTTGTAGCGGATCGCGCGCGCGGACGGCGGCAGAATGCGCATCATAACGGATCGTCGTCAATAAAATGGCGGACGCCATCTGGTTGACGCGCAGTGGCTGACCTCAGGCGCTGCCAGCGCGCAAGGTTTCCAGCGGCGATTGCTCGAGCAGGCGGCTGGCGGCAAACCAGCCGGCGCCGGTGATCAGCGCTGCTCCGACCAGCGCGGCGAGCGGCGGCAACCACCAGTCGACGGGCATCGCGAACTTGAACACCTGCTGCGCGAGAAATTGCCCGACAGCCAGCGCCGCCAAAGCAGCCAATAAACCGGACAAAGCGCCGACGACAGCGAACTCGGCGAGCAGCGCCCGACGCAACTGCTCGCGGCGGGCGCCGAGCGCACGCATCAGCGCCAGTTCGTAGCGCCGTTCATCGGCCGCCGACGCCAGCGCGGCGTAGAGAACGACGACGCCGGCGGCGACGGTGAACAGGAAAACGAATTCCATCGCCCACGCCACCTGTTCCATGATCGCCTGCAATTGGCGCAGGATCGCCGCCACGTCGATCACTGTCAGATTCGGGAAGCGGCCGACCAACTTATTGACCAGTCCGGCGTTTTCCGGCGACAGATAGACGCTGGTGATCCAACTCGCCGGATAGCCTTCGAGCAGGGCGGGCGGCGTCAGGACGAAAAAGTTGGCACGCATGCTGTCCCAGTCGACCTGCCGCAAGCCGACGATGCGCATGACCACTTTTTCGGCGGCGACGACGAATTCGAGCCGATCGCCGACCTGCAGCGCCAATGTTTTTGCCAATCCCTCCTCGACCGACGCGACACCCTCACCGTCGCGCCACTGCAAATCGGCGTCGGTGAACCAGCGGCCGGCGCGCTGCGTATTGCCCTCCGGCAAGTCGCGGCGTACCGACAGATTGAATTCGCGCTCGACCAGACGCTGCGCCCGCTCGTCGCTGTAACTGGCGGCGCTGACGGCGCGATCGTTGACCCGTGTCAGCCGTCCGCGCACCATCGGCACCAACTCGGCGGTCAGCCCGTGTTCAGCGAGCAGTGTGCGCACGGGGTCGACCTGTTCCGGCTGGATATTGACCACGAACCGGTTCGGCGCCTCCGGCGGCACCGCCCGACGCCAGGATTCGAGCAGGTTGCCGCGGATCACCGTCAACAACAGGAGCGCCATGAAGCCGAGCGCCAAAGCGACGATCTGCACGACGCTGACCGTCGAGCGCCGCTCGAGACTGGCCAGACCATAACGCCAGCCGACCCCGCGACCGTTGCTCGTCGCCTTGCTGCCGCGCAGCGCGGCCGCCAAACGAATCGCGCTGCGTGCCAGCAGTGCAAAGAGCAGCAGTGCGACCACGCAGGCAACGACGATCCAGGCACCGAGTTCGATTTCTCCCGCCACCCAGAACATCAGCGAAGCGAGCACCAGAAAACCGAGCACATACACAGCGAGCGAGCTGCCGCGCGGCGCGCCGAGCTCACGGCGCAGGACGCGTAGCGTCGATACATTCTTCAATTGCCACAAAGGCGGCAGGGCAAAACCGATCAGCAACCAGAGTCCGATCGTCACGCCCTGCACCGCCGGCCACAGGCTCGGCAACGGCAAGGGTGTCGTCAGCAGATGCGCCAGCCAGGCATTGAGGACGAAATGCGCCAGGAAACCGAGCAGGCTGCCAACTGCTGCCGCCAGCAGGCCCAGAACGGCGAATTGCTGCAGAGACAAGCGCAAGAGCACGCCTTGCGTCGCCCCCAGGCAGCGCATCACCGCATAAGGATCGAAATGCCGTTGCACGTAGCGGCGCGTAGCGAGCGCGACGGCCACCGCCGCCAGGATCACCGTCAGCAAGGCCGACAAGCCGAGGAATTTGTTGGCACGCTCAAGCGCGCTGCGGATTTCCGGCCGGGCATTTTGTGCATCTTCGATGCGCTCGCCACGCTGCAGACGCTTGTCCATCGCGGTCTGAAAGCGCTTCACCAGCGCCGGCTCGCCAGCCAGCAACCAGCGATATGACACTCGGCTGCCCAGTTGCAGCAAACCGGTTGTCGGCACATCGGCCAGATTGAGCAACAGGCGCGGCGCAACGCTGAAAAAATTGATTCCCCGATCAGGCTCCAGCGTGATGATCGCCGCCACCTTGAGCCGCACATTGCCCAGGGTCAAACGCTCGCCGACACGCACTTCGAGAGCGGTTGCCAGACGTTCGTCGATCCACACCGTCCCGGCGGCGGGTATGCCGCTGGCCGGTGCATCCGGCGCATCCAACGCCGGCGCCGTACGCAAGCTGCCGCGCAGCGGATAACCGGCAGCTACGGCCTTGATCTCGGCCAACTGCGTGCGTTGCTCCTTGCCCTTGCCACGGCTGACCATGCTCGGAAAAGTCAGCGTCTCGACCGACTGCAAACCGGCTGTACGCGCTTCGTCGATCAGCGTCGTCGGCCAGGGATGATCGGCGACCAGCAAGAGATCGGCACCGAGCAACTGGTGCGCTTCGCGCTCGAGCGCCTGCCGTACGCGGTCGGCGAAAAATCCGACGGCGGTCATCGCCGCGACGGCGACGATGACCGCGACGAGCAGCAAGTGCAGTTCGCCGCCGCGCGCATCGCGGCGCAACATCCGCCAGGCGAAGACCAGCGATGACACGGCCTTACCGCTCAGGCTATTCAGGACAGCGGACAAGACCGGCAAAGTGAGCCGCCGGCAACGACGCGTGGCGCCAGCATTCCGTCGCCGCGAAACGGGCTCACGGCTTGAGCAACAGCCCGAGTCGCCGCGCCAGCCAGGCGGTGGTCGGCGCCTGAATCAGGATGGTCATCAGCACGGCGATGAAGGTCACCGAAGCGATCATCTCGGCGCCCGGTGCTTTCATGCCCAACAGCAAGCCGGCGAGCGCGGCGGGAATGACGCCGGTCTCGCGGGTCCAGCACATGAAGAGTAGTTCCTGCATGCTCCAGCGCGTCCGCCGATCGGGTCCGGCGCAGAGAAACACCGTCACGGGACGCGCGACGAGCATCATCACCGCGATGACCGCCGCACCGCCGAGCAGGTATTTGTTCATCAGCGCGAAGTCCACCTGCGCACCGAGCAGGATGAAGATGAACATGCGCATGATCAGCGCCGTGGTGGTGATGAATTCCTCGAGCCGGTGCTGTTCGACCTCGTCCATCTTGAAGCCGAAACTATCCTTGTTGCCGATGATGATGCCGAAAACGAACACCGCCATGAAACCGCTGGCACTCAGATTGTCCGCTTCCATGTACGCGCCGATCACCGCCATCAGCGTGACCAGCGGTGCATATTCGACCAGGAAATCGTATTTCTCATGCGCGATGAGGAAGGCCGCCGCAAAACCGAGAATGCCGCCGACCAGGATGCCGAGGCCGGCCTGCTTGCACAGTTCGAAAGTCGAATGACCGAGCGAAAACGTTCCCGAGCCCATGGCGACAGCGAGAACGGTGAAGGTGACGATCGCCCCCATGGCATCGTTGAACGCCGATTCGCTCATCACCGTCTGCGCGACGCGATCCTTGATCGGCACCTGCTTGAAAATCGGCACCAGAGTCGCCGGGTCGGTGGAGGCGAGGCTCGCGCCAAGCAGCAAGGCGACGATCAGCGGCACCTGGAAGATGTAATAGGCCGCCAGCCCGGTGATCGCCGCCGTG
>CAYRXO010000139.1:0-9573 GCA_964428215.1 uncultured Candidatus Accumulibacter sp.
GAATAGTTGTTCTATTCGCGCCGAGAACCGGGTAAAAATGAGCCGTTTACCCACACTTTGCAGCCGGCCTGGTCAAGTCCGACAGGCGGCTAGGCGCCGAGCGACCGGCTGCACGCCCCTCTGCATAAATGAACGCGGATCAGAAGCGCTCCGCCGATCTCGATTCCGGCGAGCTGACAGGAAAGGCAGCCACAATGCCGACGAAGCCAGTCAAGCGCGATTCCGCTTGCCGTTCAGAAATGTTTCATGCCGCGACAAGGCCTGCGCGTGCTGTTCGCTGATCACCTGCAGGGTTTTGAGCAGGCGCTCTTGCAGAATGGCCAGTTGCCGATTCAACGAATCATCGAGTGACTCGGGCATCCCGTCCCGGCTGTGGATTATCCCTTGTCTGGCTTCGAGATAATGACGGCAGGCATCCGGCAGGTAGCGGGAAACCAGTTGATTGATGAAGAACATGTCTTCTCCCGGCAGGTCGATGTTCGAATCGCCCTCCGATGGCAAGTGGCTCAACAATCGTCGAAACGTCTCTTTGATCTGCGCGATGGTCGTCAAAGCGGTTGGCGGCAATTCACCGGAAATTTTCTTTAGATACTCGTCGAGCTGAGAGGCATCGCGTGTGAGATGCCCGTGGATGTCGAGTAGCGACGATGGTGGGCTCGACCGCCGCTGATGCCACAAAGCCAGCGCCGTGCCGAGTGCGGCGAGTCCGGCGGCGCTGATCAGCAGCGGCTGGGTGGAGAAGGCAGCCAGAACCAGCAACGCCACACTCGAAATCGACAGCAGGATCATCAAAGGCGACGGTTGTCGCGTTTTGGCCGTAGCGTTCAGAACGGTGGAGAGGGGACGTCCGATCAATGCCTGTTGGCGCACGCGCTGCACGCGTTCGGCGAGTACGCCATGCACGGCTGGTGGACTAGGCGGTCGCCGGCGCGCGGGCGCGCGGGTGGGCAATTCGCCGCTCACCCATTGTCCGCGCTTGGGCTGTCTGTCCATCAATGCGAAAACGGCGGTTCAGGCCAGCCGCTATTTGGCCAACGAGGCGACCGCCTGCGAATCGGCGATGTCCGGCGTCAATAACAACTCGAGCCGTGTCACACCGTCGAGTTCGACGGACAGATCCTCATCCTCGACGGTCGATCCGTCAGGGCTGAAATTCCACTGCTGGCGAACGATTTCGCGATAAGTGGTTCCCCCTTTGTCGGCCGACCAGCGCAAGACGAATTCCTGCGTTCGCGACTCGCTGGTTTCGACGAACTGCAGCCGGATGCGGCGTAACGATTGTGGCCGGGTGAACAGCAGGCGGATTTGCTGCCTTCCCGGCGTGCCGGCCCGCCAGCCGCTGCCGCCGGGAAGCAAAGCTCCTTCGATGAGCTGCGCGGGATCTTCGGAACTGATTTCGACCTCGGCCAGGGCGTCGAGATCCAGCCAGAAATCGCTCGCCGGTGGTGGCGTCGATGGATTGTCTTCGATTACGCGTTTGCGCATTGACTGTCTCCAGGTGAAAAGCGACATACCGCTGAGAGGACGGTTTTCTAGCAAGTCCGTCATGTCCGCGCGTCATCCGGGATGACAGTTCGTCGTTCCGGGCGCGCCATGACATCAATCTCGGCGCTCAGTGTAGCCCGACTCGTCCTGACCTTGCCAACATACCACAGGACAAAATGACCGATTTTCGAATCTTCACACAATAATCACCGTGTCCGATGACCTGCCTCGAAAAAAGATGAAGGAATACAGGATTCCATCAGTGTTTTCGACTGCGCTGTGAATTTTCAAACAGTTTGAGACTCTGGCAGCCTATAGTCTAAGAGACCGTGCTGAAATTCTCAAAACCGGCTGCTGGGGTACTTCGACTTGCAGACCTCTGGTTTGCCGGTTCGTTATCCGCCAATTGGCCGACGGTTCGGTCAGCGAATTGGATCATTGCTCTTCGATCTGTCATCATTCGTCGATCAGGCGCGATTCCAAGATGTGTCGTCAGTTTCTCGAGGTCGTGAATTCAACCGCTTGCACGGCCGCAGGCAGTCATAAGCCCCTATTTCCGACTTATATCATTTCAAAGTAGAGATTGAATGACCACAGCCTCCTCACCACGCTCGGAACTGGCGCAAGCGCTGGCTTCTCTACGAGAAGCATTCCTCACCGTCGCCGTCTTCAGTTTTTTTCTCAATCTGCTGATGCTGACGCCGTCGATTTACATGCTGCAGATTTACGACCGGGCGTTGAACAGTCGGAACATGACGACGCTGATCATGCTGACCTTGATCACCTTGGGAATGTTCGCCTTGATGTCGGCGATGGAATGGATACGCTCGATGGTTCTGGTGCGCATTGGCGCCCGACTGGACCTGCAGATGAATCAGCGCGTCTTCGACGCCACTTTCGAGCGCAACCTGCGCTTGGCAGGCCAGAATCCGGCACAGGCGCTGCATGATCTGACGTCGATGCGGCAGACCCTGACCGGCGCCGGGGTGATCGCCATTGCGGACGCACCGTGGATGCCGATCTACGTGCTGGTCATCTTTCTTTTCCATTGGCAACTGGGCGTATTCGCATTGTTGGGTGTTCTGCTGCTGGTCAGTCTGGCGATCGTCAACGAACGCGTTTCGGCGGCACCGCTGGCCGAAGCGCAACGTTTATCGATGGCCGCCGCAGCGCAAGCGAACAGTCACTTGCGCAACGCGGAAGTCATCGAAGCGATGGGTATGCTGCCGACGATTCGCGAACGCTGGTTGCAGTTGCACCGCAAATTCCTCATTCAGCAGGCGGTCGCCAGCGATCGGGCCGGTGTACTCACAGCCGTGACCCGCTTCGTCCGCATTTCCCTGCAATCGCTGGCGCTTGGTTTTGGTGCCCTGCTGGCGATCAACGGCGATGTGACCTCCGGCATGATGATCGCGGCGTCGATCCTGGTGGGACGAGCATTGGCACCGGTGGAAATTCTCATTGCCAACTGGAAACAACTCGTTTCGGCACACTCGGCCTACAAGCGTCTGTCAGAATTGTTGACCGCTTTTCCAGCCCGAGCTGTCGGCATGAGTCTGCCGCGTCCCAACGGTGAATTGTCGGTCGAAGGCGCGGCAACGGCCGCACCGGGAAGCAAATTGATGATTCTCAAGAATGTCAATTTCAAGGTGCCGGTTGGCGAAGTGGTGGCGGTGATCGGACCGAGCGCATCCGGCAAATCGACACTGGCGCGTCTGTTGGTCGGCGTCTGGCCGGCGCTTACCGGATCGGTGCGACTCGACGGCGCGGATATCTACTCCTGGAGCAAGGACGAACTCGGGCCCTATCTCGGTTACCTGCCGCAGGACATCGAGCTGTTCAATGGCACAGTCGCCGAGAATATCGCCCGTTTCGGAACCGTCGACTCGGAACAGGTCATCGTCGCTGCACAGGCGGCCGGTGTGCATGAGATGGTGCTCCTGCTGCCCAAGGGTTACGACACGCCGCTCGGTGACGCGGGCAACGCCTTGTCCGGCGGACAGAAACAACGCATCGCTCTGGCCCGTGCTCTATACGGTGATCCGGCGCTGATCGTGCTCGACGAACCGAATTCGAATCTCGACGATCAGGGGGAAGCGGCGCTGGCGGCAACTCTCCAGCGTCTGAAAGACAGAAAGCGAACCGTGCTCATCATCACCCATCGCCTGACCACCCTGGCTGTCGCCGACAGCATTCTGGTGCTGCACGAGGGAACGGTGAAAGCGCATGGTCCGCGCGACCAGATCATGGCGGCGATGCGCGGCGCGCCGGCGCCGAATCCGGTTTCCCCCGTTCCACCGGCGGGCAGAGCGGCAATGGGCGCCAAGCCTTTGCCCTTGCCGACGGTACGTTCGACGCACTGACTTCTTTCGTCCGAGACATGCGCAACCTATTCAAACGTCAATTCGACAGCGACATCGTCGATGTCACCGAGATAGCAGGCAAGGATCGTCGTCTGGCATCGACGCCCATCGATATCAATCACGGCCGAGTATCCCGGCTCGGCTGGCTGGTCCTGGCGCTCGGTTTCGGCGGTTTCATGCTCTGGGCGGGATTGGCGCCGCTCGATCAGGGTGTTCCGGCCAGCGGGCAGGTGGTGGTTACCGGCAATCGCAAAACGCTGCAAAACCTCGCCATCGGCATGGTCGAGGAGATTCTGGTCAAAGATGGCGACGAAGTCAGGGCGGGCGATGTCCTGGTGCGCTTGAACCCGACCACCGCCCGTTCGCAGTACGAGACGGCGCGCAGCCAATGGTTCGTCGTCAAAGCCGCCGAATCGCGTTTGTTGGCTGAAGCCGCCAATCGTTCGTCGATCGCTTTTCCCGATGAGGTACAACTATCCGGCGACTCGCGCGCGATCAGCGCGATCAGTGTTCAGCAGCAACTTTTTCATACCCGCCGCAGCGGCATCGAGGCCGAACTCGGTGCGCTGAAGAAAACCCTGGCCGGATTGCAGTCCTATGCCAAAGGGGTGGAGGAGAGCAAGAACTCCAAAGAAACACAGCTCAACCTCCTGCTTGAAGAAGTGAAAGGCTTACGGGATCTGGCCCGCGAAGGTTATCTGCCGCGCAACCGCCTGTCGGAACAGGAGCGGGCACTGGCGCAACTGAATGGAAACATTGCCGAAGACCTCGGCAACCTCGGTCGCACACGGCAGAGCATCGCCGAAACGCAGCAACGCATCATCGCCCGCCAGCAGGAATACAGTCGCGACGTCGAAAACGCCTTGTCCGATGCCCTGAAAGAAGTCACCTCACTCGAAAGTCGCTTAAAAGGGCTGGCGTACGAACTGGAGAATACCGAAATTCGTTCGCCAACCAATGGCGTTGTCGTCAATCTGGCGATCCATACCATTGGCGGCGTCCTTTCCGCCGGTTCGCCGTTGATGGACATCGTGCCGAAACATGAACCCTTGCGCATCGACGTGCAAATACCGACGACGATGATCGACAAAGTCCGCGTCGGCTCACCGGTGGACATCACCTTCCCGGCTTTCAACCAGAAAACGACGCCGCAAATCCCGGGAATCTTCATCCTGGTCGCTGCCGATTCGACCATTGACCGTGAAGGAAAGGTGCCGCCGTACTATCGTGGGCAAGTACGCGTCACCGAGGAAGGGATGTACAAACTGAAGACACATGAAATCAAGGCCGGGATGCCGGCCGAGGTGTTCATCAAGACGGGAGAGCGGACGCTGCTCAACTATTTGTTCAAACCACTGGCGGATCGCATGCGCTCCGCGCTCACCGAAGAGTAAGACGAGCAAGATGATGAGTATTTGGCACAAGCGATCGAGTTTATTGGCTGCCGGGCTGTTGACGGTTTTTACAACCCGCGGTGCGGCCGTCGGGCTGCTTGATGCCTACATGGCCGCGCGGCAGAACGACCCCACCTTTCGTGCAGCGCGCTACGAGCGTGACGCAGGACAGTATGCCATCGACCTGGGACGTTCCGGCTTGCTGCCAGTCGTCGCGATCACTGGCTCCTGGTCTACCAATCGCGGTGAACGACGCTATATTCAGGGCTCCTCGCTCAACACCACGCAGGATCTCGATTATCGCGACAACTCGCTGGGGCTGACCTTGCGACAGCCGCTGTTCAACTACGATGCGATCGTTCGTTACCGGCAAGGTTTTGTACAGGCGGCTTACAGCAACGCCGTCTTCGACAAAAAGGAAGCCGAAATGGCAATTCGCCTGTCGACGGCCTATTTCGAAGCGCTGCTGGCGATGGAAAAGCTGGCGCTCAGCGAAGCGGAAGTCGCCGCCTACGCCGATCAACGACAACTGTCCGAACGTCGCCGCCAGGCCGGCGAAGGAACGATCACCGAAATCGCCGAAGCGGAATCAAGGCTGCAGCTGGCGCGCGCCGGGCTGGCCGACGCACTCGACCGGCTGTCGGTGGCGCGGCAAAAACTGCAAGCGATGACTGGCGCCGCGCCGGGCGAATTATGGCCTTTGCGCGCCGACTTCCAGCCGACCGGCATCATGCCCAACCAGATCGACGAGTGGTACACCCTGGCCGAAGAGCATAGTGGCGAAATCCGATCCCGACGCAAGAGCTTCGAATTTGCCGACCTCGACGTCGATCGCAACCGTTCCGGCCATCTGCCACAACTCGATCTGGTCGGACGCGTACAGCGTGCCCAGAACGAAAGCCTGTCGACTCTCGATCAGCGTACCGATCTGCGCACCGTGGGCGTGCAACTGACCATCCCGCTGCTCGCCGGAGGCCGGGTGATGGCGCAAAGCGAGCAGGCGGTCGCCAACCGTAGTCGCGCACAGGCCGAACTCGAAGCGGCGATCAGCGATCTGCAAGTCGAAGTCCGGCGACAGTTCCTGGCCGTGCAAACCGGTGGCAGCAAGGTTTCCGCCTATCAGCAGGCTGTCGAGGCGACGGCCATCGCCGCCGAAGGTGCCCGACGCGGCATGGTGGCGGGCATCCGGACCAACACCGACGTGCTCGACGCCGAACGACTGTTGTACTCGGCGAAACGCGATCTGGCGCAAGCACGTTACGAAGTCCTGGCGGCGATCCTGCAGATCAAGGCCATCAGCGGCATTCTCACCGAAAAAGACCTCGCCGAAATCAACAGCCTGCTCGTTCCTCGCTGAGCTGGCGGAGTGAAGCACAAAGCGGACGGCGCGCAAACACCGAGGCATATCAGCTGGATAGACGAAGCGACGAGCACCCCGCAGTGTCGCCCGCTTCGCCCGCGCCGTCTCTATTCAGCGATTCGTTTCGTTCCTCACCCCGGAACCGGTGGCGGTTTTCGCTTGCGAATGCGAGTAGTTTGCCAATCTTTCATCTCATTCCTGGCTCGAACCGACGCCGTCACTCGCCCATGAATCCTTCTCACCGAGTGGAAGCCGCCGACGTGGCTCGGTTAGAATCTCGTTTTTACTGATCGATCCGATACCATGCGCAGCTCCCGATTTTTTCTGTCAACGCTCAAAGAAGCCCCTTCCGATGCCGAGATCGTCAGTCACCGGCTGATGCTGCGCGCCGGGATGATCAAACGTCTGGCCGGCGGCATTTATACCTGGATGCCAATCGGTTTGCGGGTGGTACGCAAGGTCGAGGCGATCATTCGCCAGGAAATGGACCGCGCCGGCGCTATCGAACTGTCGATGCCGGCCGTGCAGCCGGCCGAGCTATGGCAGGAATCCGGACGCTGGGACAAATACGGACCGGAACTGCTACGCTGCAAGGATCGCCATCAGCGCGACTTCGTCATCGGGCCGACACACGAGGAAGTGATCACCGATGTCGTGCGCAAGGAAGTGAAGAGCTATCGCCAGCTGCCGCTGCACTTCTATCAGGTACAGGTCAAGTTTCGCGACGAAATCCGGCCACGTTTCGGCGTCATGCGCGGGCGCGAATTCGTGATGAAGGATGGTTACTCCTTCCATAGCAGCTTTGCCGATCTGCAGCGCGAATACCGCGTCATGTTCGACACTTACACGCGGATTTTTACCCGACTGGGCCTGCAGTTCCGCGCAGTGGCTGCCGATACCGGATCGATCGGCGGAACCGGTTCGCACGAATTCCACGTTCTGGCCGATTCGGGTGAGGATGGGTTGGCGTATTGCCCTGATTCCGATTACGCGGCCAACGTCGAACTGGCGAACGCAATGCCCCCAACGGCGTCCCGCCCGCCGGCGGCCGAAACGATACAGAAGGTCGCCACACCTGGCCGCACACGCTGTGAAGATGTCGCCGAATTTCTCGGCTTGCCGCTGACCAGAACGGTCAAGGCGATCGCGATCATCGTTGCCGTCGCGGGGAAGGACGCCGCTGAACGACTGGCCTTGATCCTGCTGCGCGGTGACCACAGTCTCAACGAGATCAAAACACAGAAGATCGTCGGCGAGTTCCGCTTTGCACGCGACGACGAAATCGTCGCCGCGCTTGGCTGCCCGCCCGGTTATCTCGGTTCGGTCGCCATCGGCGACGTGCCGGTATTTGCCGACCGCGACGTGGCAGTGATGAGCGATTTCGTCTGTGGTGCCAACGACGCCGGTTATCACCTGACCGGCGTCAATTTCGGTCGCGATGCCAAAGAGCCGACGCAGGTGGCCGATTTCCGCAACGTCGTCAGTGGCGACTTGTCGCCGGATGGGCGTGGCCGGCTGGAGTTGTGCCGCGGCATCGAGGTCGGCCATATTTTCCAGTTGCGCAGCAAGTATGCCGAGGCGCTGAAATGCTGCTTTCTCGACGAAGGCGGGCAAAGCCGGGTCATGGAGATGGGCTGTTACGGCATCGGGGTCACGCGCATCGTCGGTGCGGCGATCGAACAAGGGCACGACGAACGCGGCATCATCTTTCCGGCGACGATCGCGCCGTTCGCCGTGTGTATCGTTCCGATGGGCTACACTAAATCGCAGACGGTCCGTGCAGCAGCTGATGCGCTGTACGGTCAATTGCTCGCCGCGGGCTTCGACGTGTTGCTTGACGATCGTCCGGAACGTCCGGGAGTGATGTTCGCCGAAATGGAACTGCTCGGTATTCCGCATCGCGTCGTCGTCGGCGAGCGCGGTCTGGCGCGCGGTGAACTGGAATACAAGGGACGCCTCGACGCCGAAGCACAAATGCTGCCGGCGACGACGATTGTCGAATTCCTCAAGGAACGCCTGTGCGTCTGAGTCTTTGCCTGTTTTTTCTTTGGCTGCCGAGCTTGGCATTCGGCGGCGCGCAAATCTACGAACCCTTGTCGGCCAGCGTCCGCGCGGCCTTGTCGCGCAGTGTTTCCGATCGGGCACCGCCGAACAGCTCGTTTCAGGATTCCTTGCACGCGGTCGACTGGTTGAGTGAAATGTCGACACGTCTGACCAAACGCATTCCGGACCGCGAAACACGCCTCGATTTTCTGCGTTCGGTGCATTACGAAGCGACGCGCGCCGGCCTCGACCCGCAACTGGTGCTCGGCCTGATACAGGTTGAAAGCCGCTTCAACAAATATGCCGTCTCGTCGGCCGGTGCGCGCGGTTTCATGCAGGTGATGCCGTTCTGGCTGAAAGTGATCGGCACTTCGGAAGACAATCTGTTCCATTTGCGCACCAACCTGCGCTATGGCTGCACGATTCTGCGCCATTACCTCGACATCGAACGCGGCGATCTGTACCGCGCCCTCGGCCGCTACAACGGCAGCCTCGGCCGGCCGCAATACCCGAATCTGGTACGTGCCGCGTGGAATCAGTGGAGCTATAACCGAAACACCAAGCTGGCCGCACGTTGATTCCACGGTTGAATCAACCTGTCAACCGCAGCCCGCAAATGCCAAGAACGCGGAAAATCCATTTCCGGCAATAACTTACGTCATGGTTATTTAAATGCGGAACAGTTCCGGACGAGTGAGAGCGCAGCAACGGAAAACCCGTTGCGCGTCGCGCTTAGGCCGGATAGAGCCGCAACTGCGGTCTTAAGGGATTATTCGCGTTTCTCTAGGGAAAAGTGGATTTATTCGCTTTTCGAAATCAATGGCACTATAGAATCAATTGGTTAGCCTGCATCCTGGGCGGCAAATCCGAATTAATCTGCGTTTCCCTAGGGAAACGCAGAACAATTCAAGTGCTGCGAGAATTTGGC
>CAYRXO010000140.1:0-9459 GCA_964428215.1 uncultured Candidatus Accumulibacter sp.
GGGCACGCGCTCGAAGCGCGCATCTACGCCGAAAACCCGGCGCAGGATTTCCTGCCCGCGACCGGCAAGCTGCTGCACCTCGCGCCGCCGGCGGAAAGCATCAACGTGCGCATCGACACCGGCATCGAGCAAGGCGACGAAATCACGCCGTACTACGATCCGCTGATCGCCAAACTGATCGTCTGGGACGTCGACCGGCACGCCGCACTGGCCCGGATGCGGCAGGCGCTCGCCGATTACCGCATCGTCGGCGTCACCAGCAACGTCGATTTCCTGTCACGACTGGTCGCCTGCCCGGCGTTTGCCGACGCCGACCTCGATACCGGACTGATCGAACGCAGCCGGCCGTTCCTGTTCCCGGCGGAGAGCACGCCGCCCAACCACGTCTTCTTCGTCGCTGCCGTCGCCGGCCTGTTGCGCGAACAGGCGACGGCGCAGACGGCGGCGCGGCACTCCGGCGATCCCTGGTCGCCGTGGAGCCTGCGCGACGGCTGGCGCCTGAACCTGCAGGCACAGCGTACGCTGACTTATCGCTGCGGCGACAGCCGTCACGACGTGCTGGTCGCCTACCACGGCGATGGCTGGCGGCTGAGCCTGAACGGTGAAACGGTGCTGGCACGCGGCCGCCTGCTCGACAGTGGGCGTTTCGCCGGCCAGTACGCCGTCGAACTCGACGACCGCCGGCTGGTGGCCAGCGTCGTGGCGGTGCATGAAAAGAACGAACAGAAACGCTACGTCTTCCTGAACGGCGCCACCTACGTCATCCAGCGCGACGATCCGCTGCATCTCGTCGAAGCCGGCGGCGCCCCCGGCGGGCTGACTGCGCCGATGCCCGGCAAGATCGTCGCCTTGCTGGCTGGCGTCGGCCAACGCGTCGAGAAAGGCGCACCACTGCTGATCCTCGAAGCGATGAAAATGGAACATACGATCACCGCGCCGAAAAACGGCCAGGTGCGCGCTTTCCGTTTCGCCGCCGGCGATCAGGTCGCCGACGGCGCCGAACTGGTCGATTTCAGCACCGAGGATTGAACATGCCGCTGCCGAAACGGGTCAAGATTGTCGAAGTCGGACCGCGCGACGGTCTGCAGAACGAAGCGCAGAGTGTACCGACGGCGGTGAAGGTCGCCTTGGTCGAGCGCCTGATCGCCTGTGGGCTGCCAGCCGTCGAAGTCACCGCTTTCGTCTCGCCCAAGTGGGTGCCGCAGATGGCCGACAACGCCGAGGTGTTGCGCGCCGTCCTCGCCGGCCCGGGCGCTGCCGGGCTGGTGGCTCTGCCGGTGTTGACGCCGAATCTGCAGGGTTTCGACGCCGCCGTCGCTGCCGGCGCGCAAGAAGTGGCCATCTTTGCCGCCGCGTCGGAAACCTTCTCGCAAAGGAACATCAACTGCAGCATCGCCGAGAGCCTGAAGCGTTTTGCGGCGGTCGTCGATGCCGCCAGCGCGCTCGATCTCAAGGTGCGCGGCTACGTTTCGTGCGCTGTCGCCTGTCCCTACGAAGGGGCGGTCGATCCGGCGCGTGTCGCCACCGTGGCGCGGCAATTGGCTGACATGGGCTGCTACGAAGTCTCGCTCGGCGACACCATCGGCACCGGCACGCCGGCGTCGGTGCAACGGATGCTCGCCGCCTGCGCCGCGGTGGTGCCGATCGAGCAGCTCGCCGGCCATTACCATGACACTTATGGTATGGCCATCGCCAATGTCCATGCCTCGCTGCAGATGGGGCTGGCCGTTTTCGACAGTTCGATCGCCGGTCTCGGCGGCTGCCCCTATGCGCCCGGTGCGAGCGGCAACGTCGCCACCGAGGATCTGCTCTATCTCTTGCAGGGTTTGTCGATCGACACCGGCGTTTCGATGGAGAAGGCGCTCGACACGGCGACGTTCATTGGCGGGCACCTTGGGCGCCAACCGGTGTCGAAAGTGTCCCGCGCCTTGCGCGCTCGCGGCGCGTGCGCTCGCTGACTGTCGTCGTCGATTCGCCACCGGGCGTACGCGAAGAGCCTGAACGATATTTGCCTGTAGAGAAATGAAAGGAAATGCATGTCCAGCCTACCCGTAGCGTCACCGTGCATCAATGTCTGTCGGATGGACGAGACGGCCGGTTTTTGCGTCGGCTGTTTCCGGACGCTGGAGGAGATCGCTTCCTGGAGCCGGGCGAGCGATACGCTGCGCGCGCGCATCCTGCTGGCGGCCGAACGCCGGCGCAGCGAGCACGATTCGAACGGCTCCTGCGTCGGTGGTGAGTTGCGCGGCGATTGCGACCGTTGAGCATGGGTAAGGTTGACGACGAGTATCTCTGTGTCGGCGTCTGCATGGCCGACCCGGATTCGGGGTATTGCCTGGGTTGCGGCCGACCGCCGGAACCGGTTTCACCATCGACGCAGGGCATCGTTGCCGAAGTGATCCGCCGCGAGCCGATCCGCACTCTGTCGCCGAATAACGATACGGCCGACGACGTTTGATGCTGCCGGACAACCTGCTGGTCATCGAACGCGGCTGGCTGTCGGCAAACAACATCGTCTTTTTCGAGGGCGAACAGGCGACGCTGATCGATAGCGGTTATGTGACGCACGCCGAACAAACGCTTGCCCTACTGCGACAGGCGCTCGATGGCCGTCGCCTGACGCGGCTGTTGAACACGCATGCGCATTCCGACCATATCGGTGGCAACGCGGCGGTGGCGGCGGCTTTCGGTTGCCAGGTGATCGTTCCGCAGGGCATCGACGCGACGATTGCCGAGTGGGACGAAGAAGCGCTGCTGCTGTCGCCGCTCGGTCAGTCGGCGGCGCGTTTCCGCCACGACGCGACAATTGCCGCCGGTGACGAACTGGAAATGGGCGGCTTGCACTGGCAGTCGATCGCCGTGCCGGGGCACGATATGGACGCGCTGGCTTTCCACAATCCGGAGCGTCGGCTGCTGATTTCCGGCGACGCCTTGTGGCGTAACGGTTTTGGGGTCATTTTCTCGGAACTGCTCGGCCATCCCGAAGGCGGCGGCGGCTTGCCGGCGACCCGGCAGACGCTCGATACGCTGGCGCGCCTGCCGGTCGATGTGGTCATCCCCGGGCACGGTGCACCGTTCGTCGAGGTCGAGGACGCTTTCAAGCGTGCCTATCAACGTTTGGCGATGTTCGAAAACGACGTCGAACTGCTCGCCCGACACGCTTTGAAAGTGATCGTCGCTTTCGCGCTGCTCGAACGGCGGCAATTGCCACGCACAGAACTGCCGGCATTTCTCGCCGGTCTGAGTTTTTGTCAGAGCGTCAATGCGCGCTATCTGGGTGACAGCAACGAGCAACTGGCGCAATGGCTGGCACGCGACCTGTTGCGCGTCGGTACCTGGCGACTGCAGGATGGCTTGCTGGTGGCGGTCTGAGAGTTCTCACGACACCATTCGAAACGCTGTCGAGCCCATTTTTTCCGCTTCCGACCCCTGCGTAAACTCTACGCTCGTCAGAGCATGACGTAGCGACAGCCACAGAAATCCACTTTTCTGACTGATGGCTCGGCCAAGCGTTTGCAGGGTGCAGATGGATTTGTTGACTGTTTTGAACGTCGGCATTTTTTACAATCGGCGCGCATCGTTGAACTCCAATAAACAAAACAATCTGATATGCAATGATTTTATGAATTATTGTTAAATAATCGATTCTTGGCAAGTTTTTTGCTTTTCTTGGTGTCCGTATTCTTCTGGAGGTCACCATGAAAAGAAAAACTCTTGTGCAGCTTGTCGCTGCCGCACTGACTGCAACGCTGGCAGGTACGACTGTTGCCGCACCCGTAATCGTGTCGAGTTACGACATGTCGAACGGCAATTCCGGTGCGTACAATTACTGGGACGACACGTATTCCGGTTCCGGCTCGCGCACGACCGACGGGGCAGCGCTCAGCGGTGGCAAGGGCGATCTGACCGACGGCGTCGTCGCAACCGACAACTGGTACGTCGTCGAAGCGCCGAATGGTCCCGGTCCTTATGTTGGCTGGACCATCGATCCGACGATTCACTTCCATTTTGCCGGCGTGGTCAACATCCAGAATATCAGCTTCAGTTTCGATGACAGTAATGGAAGTGGTGGCGTCGGTGCACCGGCAAGCGTCGTCATCGGCGGCACAACTTACTTGGTCACCGATCCGAGTGGCAGCGCGCCGTTTCAGTTCGATGTCGGCACTCTGAACCTGAACGTTGCCGATCTGGACATCACCATCAATCGCGCCAGCAACCCCTGGGTCTTTGTCAGCGAAATTGCCTTCGATGGCAGCCGTTCGTTACCTGAGCCGAATGCTTTCGCCTTGTTCGCTCTGGCGCTCAGCGGTCTGGCCGGCACGAGAATACGGGCTCGGCAGCGGGCCTAATCCGAAAAGTGTCACGGCCCGGACAGCGCAGCGCTGTGTTGGCAACGGCCTGATTGCGCTTTTCAACGCGACATCGCGACGGCTGTGCGGCCGTCGCGTTTTTTTCGGGCATCCCTGCTTCTCGCCACTGGGAAGCTCATTCCCGGCTTGGTCGCTTGCCCAGCTTGCGTTGCAGCGTCCGGCGATGCATCTTCAGCGCACGGGCGGTGGCCGAGATATTGCCTTGTTGCTCGGCGAGAACACGCTGTATGTGTTCCCACTCGAGGCGATCAACCGACAACGGCGAATCGGCGACGGCAATACATGCATCGCCGGCCGGGTCTCTGTGCAGCGCAGCCACCACCTGCTCAGCGTCGCAGGGCTTGGCCAGGTAATGCAGCGCACCGAGCTTGATCGCTTCGACGGCGGTAGCGATGCTGGCGTAGCCGGTGAGCATGACTACCCGCGTATGCGGGTCGCGGGCCAGCAATTTGCCAATCAACACCAGTCCGGATTCACCCGGCATTTTCAGATCGACGACAGCGTATTCCGGCGATTGTTCTTCTGCCAGGAGCAACGCCGCAGCGACGTCGCCGGCGACGCTGACCGCATAACCGCGACGCTCGAGTGCACGTTTCAACACGCGGCAAAAAACCGCATCATCGTCGACCAGGAGTAGCGTCGGACGCTCGTCATCGGAGATCTGTGGCCACTTGTCATCTCTCATGCTTGCTCCGCCTGCTGTTTGAGCGGCAAGGTGATACGTGTACAGGCACCGCCGCCGGCGCGGTTGAACAATTCGACCTGACCGCCGAAGCGTTGAAGCGTCGCATTGCTCAGAAACAGGCCAATACCGACGCCACCGATCGCCGTCGGCAGCACAGACGTCCCGGCCGGTTTGGTGGTGAAAAAGGCCTCCCCCAGCCGGGCGCTGACTGCGGGTTGCAAACCCGGTCCGCGATCGAGAATTTCAATGCGACAATAATCACTCTGCCAGTCGACATTGAGACCAATTGTTTCGGCTTGTTCGCCGTGTGCATCGGCAGCGTTGTCGAGCAAATTGAGCAGCGCTTGCGCCAGAGTACTCTCGGCGGCGATGCTTGGCACGGGCGAGGTGCCGAGCAGCCGCAGGTCGACCGCCACCCGCGGTCGGATCAACTGCCAGTCGTCGAGCAATTGCTGCAGATAGGCGTCGATCGGTAGCGCACGGATCGTTTCGCTACGAGCCAGATCGGCACTGGCCAGGATTTGCGACAGCGTCTGCTTGCAGCGATCGACCTGCCCGCGCAGCAACTGCAGGTCAGAGAGCAGTTCAGCGTCGCCGGCATGCGTCTGTGCGAGTTCACCGAGGACGACGGCCATCGTCGCCAATGGCGTCCCCAACTGATGGGCGGCACCCGCGGCCAGTGTTCCCAACGCCAGGATTTGCTCATTGTGCATGGCCGCTTCGCGCGCGGCGGCCAATTCGTTTTCGCGTTCCTTGAGCGCGCTGGCCAGCCGGGTCAGCAAGAAGGCGACCACCGTCAGGCTGATGACGAAATTGAGCCACATGCCCAGCACGTGCAGCGCAAAGCTGCTGCCGTGCAGCGAGTGGTCGGCGTCGCTGGCACGGCCCAGCAACGCGTCGAGTGCGCTCAGGTCACGCTGCGGCGTCGGCAACGGCTGATTCCAGAACAGCAGCACGCTATAGGCGAACAAGACCAGCAAGGCCATCGCCCGCACGTAGCGCGTCGGCAGCAGCGCCGCGGCAAGCGTCGGTGGCAACAGCAACAGCGAGACGAATGGATTCGACGAACCGCCAGCAAAGTAAAGCAGCAGACTCAAGCCGACGGCATCGATCGCCAGTTGCAGAAAAAGACCGCTTTCACCGATCGCCGCGTGCCGCAACAGCCACCAGCGGGTAAGGAGATTGAGCAAAGCCAGCCCGCCGATGACCGACGCCATCGGCAGCACCGCCAGCGGCATGCGCAGCCAGCCGACCGCCAGCAACAAGACCAGCGCCTGGGTCAGCACTTCCAGCCGACGCAACGCCAACAAGCGCATCAGTGGATTGGCGCTGCCCGTTAAAAACGCCTTGGCCGGGCTGCGAATGGCGGTGAACATGGCCGGTGCAATACGCTCCAGACGAAAGATGGCTGCGATTTTACGCCGCGGCAGCCAGGCAGACGGTCAGGCGAGCGTCATTGACGTATCGCTGGCCGCCAGCGGCAAGCGCATGCTTACGGCAAATGGGTTGGCTTTTTATTTTCAGTCGCGACGGGTAAAATTCGGCCGTCGTCATCAGGGTTGCCACCATGACCGCGCGTTTGCTCACTCCGGCCGACGAAGCCGGCATTCTTGCCGAGGCGCTGCCGTACATCAAGCGCTTCCACGGTAAGACCATCGTCGTCAAGTATGGCGGTAACGCCATGACCGACGAACATCTCAAGCAGTGCTTCGCGCGCGACGTCGTCCTGCTCAAACTGGTCGGCATGAACGTCGTCGTCGTGCACGGCGGCGGTCCGCAGATCGAGAATCTGCTCAAACGGGTCGGCAAGACCGGCCACTTCATCCAGGGCATGCGCGTCACCGACGCCGAAACGATGGAAATCGTCGAAATGGTCCTTGGCGGTCAGGTCAACAAGGACGTGGTCAACCTGATCAATCAGGCCGGCGGTAAAGCGGTCGGTCTGACCGGCAAGGACGGCAATTTCATCCGTGCCAAAAAATTGCTGCTGGCCGGCGGCAACGACGGGGCAGACCTGATCGACGTCGGGCAGGTCGGCGACATCGTCCAGATCGACCCGTCGTTGATCGGCCATCTCGAGGCTGGCGGCTTCATCCCGGTAGTCGCTCCGATCGGCGTCGGCAAGAACGGCGAGACCTACAACATCAACGCCGACGTCGTCGCCGGCAAGATCGCCGAAATACTCAAGGCCGAAAAGCTGGTGCTGCTGACCAACACGCCGGGCGTCCTTGATGAAAACGGCCAGTTGATCACCGGCATGACGCCGAAGGAAATCGACGAGATGGTCGCCGTCGGTACCTTGTCCGGCGGCATGTTGCCGAAAATCGGTTCGGCGCTCGACGCCGCCCGCAGTGGTGTGAAGAGCGTGCATATCATCGACGGACGCGTCGAACACGCGCTGTTGCTGGAAATTCTGACCGACCACGGTGTCGGCACGATGATCAAATCGCATTGAGCGGCTGGACAGCACGGAAATCGTCTCCAGCCGCCGGCAAGACGGCTTGAGGCGCCAATCGTGGCGGCGGCCCGGTTTAATTACTAACAACGCGACAGATTTCGCTCACGTCACTTCCCTTCGTCAGGTCCGAAATGGCCAGGGAAAACCGTCGCGCGGCAATCTTGCTCAAGATTCGTTTCATGGCGCTTGCCAGCCTTGTGTCGTTCCCGGCGTAGGACCATCAGCACAGGAGGCCCACTGAGCATGCACGCACCGGTCTGGCTATTCGACCTCGACAATACGCTGCACGACGCCAGCCGACACATTTTTCCGCATATCAACCAGGCCATGGTCGATTACATCTGCCGGCACCTGTCGGTTGACGAACAGCAGGCCACCCGCCTGCGCCAGAACTATTGGCTGCGTTACGGCGCCACCTTGCTCGGGCTGATGCGTCATCACCAGATCGACCCGCAGCATTTCCTCTGGCATACGCACCAGTTCCCGGACTTGTCACGCATGTTGGTTTTCGAGCGCGCCTTGCGGATGATGCTGCGACGACTGCCGGGACGCAAGATCGTCTTCTCGAACGCCCCCGATCATTACAGCCGCGCGGTGCTCGAGTTGACCGGCATCGCCCGCTGTTTCGACGCCGTGTACTCGGTCGAACGCTTCGCCTATCAGCCGAAACCGGCGATCGGCGGCTTCCGGGTGCTGCTGCACCGCGAGCGGCTTGACGCCAAGCGCTGCATCATGGTCGAGGATTCGGCGGCCAATCTGCGGACCGCCAAACGGCTGGGAATGACGACGGTGTGGATCAGCCGCTCGACGCGCCAGCCGCCGTGGGTCGACAGGCGGCTGAATTCCATCCTCGAACTGTCCTGGCACCGTTTGACGGCAAGAAACAAAGAAAAATGAGTGAGTCGCCCGGCGACTTTCATTTCGACAGCAGCGTTCACATTCTGAAAATCCCGAAGCGCGTCGCCTCCGCCGACGCGTTCATCGCCGCTGACAGGCCGAGACCGACGACCCGCCGCGTATCGGCCGGATCGATCACCCCGTCGTCCCACAGACGAGCGCTGGCGTAATACGGGTGGCCCTGCGTTTCGTATTGCTCGCGGATCGGCGCCTTGAACGCTGCTTCCTCTTCGACGCTCCAGTGCTTGCCGGCCGCTTCGAGGCCGTCGCGACGCACCGTTGCCAGCACCGTCGCCGCCTGTTCGCCGCCCATCACCGAGATGCGCGCGTTCGGCCACATCCACAGCAGACGCGGCGAGTAGGCGCGGCCGCACATGCCGTAATTGCCGGCGCCGAAGGAGCCGCCGATGATCACCGTGAATTTCGGCACCCGCGCGCAGGCGACGGCGGTAACCATCTTCGCGCCGTCGCGCGCGATGCCGCCGTTTTCGTACTTGCGACCGACCATGAAGCCGGTGATGTTCTGCAGGAAAAGCAGCGGGATGCCGCGTTGCGCGCACAGTTCGACGAAATGTGCCGCCTTCAGCGACGACTCGGAAAACAGGATGCCGTTGTTGGCAACGATACCCAGCGGGTAGCCCCAGAGATGCGCAAAGCCGCAGACCAGCGTCGTGCCGTAGCGGGCTTTGAATTCGTCGAATTCGGAACCATCGACCAGCCGCAGGATGATCTCGCGCACATCGAACGGTTTTTTTGCATCGACCGGGATCACGCCGTACAGTTCCTCCGCGGCGTACAAGGGTTCGCGCGGTTCACGCCAAGCCAGCGGCGGCGATTTGCGCCAGTTGAGATGGCCGATCGCGCGTCGGGCGATGGCCAGCGCGTGCGCATCGTTCTCGGCATAGTGGTCGGCGACCCCGGAAATGCGCGTATGCACGTCGGCACCGCCGAGATCTTCGGCGCTGACCACCTCGCCGGTCGCCGCCTTGACCAGCGGCGGCCCACCGAGAAAGATCGTTCCCTGCTCCTTGACGATGATCGATTCGTCG